>JASDVE010000201.1:0-345 GCA_041891195.1 Myxococcota bacterium
GAACTGCCCGGCTACGAAGAACGGGTGCTCCGGGATCTCGACGACTTCGACGAGGTTGCCGTCCGGCGACAGGCCTGAAAACACGAGGCCCGCTTCGGACAGGCGCTCTCGGTAGTCGTTGTTGAATTCGTAGCGATGGCGGTGCCGTTCGCTGATTTCGGTTCTTCCGTAGGCACTGTGGGCCACGGAGCCTTCCTTCAAGACACACGGGTATGCGCCCAAGCGCATGGTCGCGCCCTTGTCTTCGATGTTTTCTTGTCCCGGAAGCAAGGCGATGACGGGATGCGGCGTGTCACTGTTGACTTCGCTTGAATTGGCCCCTTCGAGGCCGGCGACGTTGCGCGC
>JASDVE010000201.1:355-4535 GCA_041891195.1 Myxococcota bacterium
CCTGGGAGAGCACGCTTGCGTCTACCAGCTTTTCCGAGTCGACGTATTCGATGCAGACCTTGGTCTTGATCGAGACCCCGCCGTGCACCAAGGCTTCGTTCAAACTCTTGTACGACTCAGTCAGGTCGACATACTTGCCCACCATCACAATGGTGATCTCGCCTTCGGGGTTGCGAAGGGTCTGCGAAAGTTCTTTCCAATGCCGCAGGTCCGGACGCCCGGTCCACATGTTGAGCACTTGCGAGATCTTCTCGTCCAGGCCTTCTGCGGCGAACACCAACGGCACGTCGTAAATCGTGTCGACGTCCTTCGCGGTAATGACCGCGTCTTCGTCTACGTTGCAGAAGAGCGCGATCTTGCTCTTGATGCTCTTCGAAAGGAAGCGGTCTGTCCGGCACAAAATAATGTCTGGCGTGATCCCGACGGACTGCAGCTCCTTCACTGAATGCTGAACCGGCTTCGTCTTTACTTCACCGGCGGCGGCCAGGTAAAAGACGGGGGCCACGTGGATGAAGCACGTGTGCTGTCGACCGACTTCCGAGCGAAACTGGCGGATGGCTTCGAGGAAAGGCAGCGATTCGATATCGCCCACGGTGCCGCCGATCTCGACAAGAATGATGTCGATGTCCTGGCCGGCTACGTAGATGCGCTCTTTGATCGCATCGGTCACGTGCGGAATCACTTGCACGGTGCCACCGAGGTAGTCGCCGCGGCGTTCTTTCGCGATGACCGAATCGTAAACACGTCCGGCAGTGACGTTGTTCACCTGCCCGAGCACGGAAGTCGTGAAGCGCTCGTAGTGTCCAAGGTCGAGATCGGTCTCAGCGCCATCTTCGGTGACGTACACCTCACCGTGCTGAAACGGGTTCATCGTGCCGGGGTCGACGTTTAGGTACGGGTCGAGCTTTAAGAAGGTCACCTTCAAGCCGCGCGCTTCCAACAGCGCACCTATGGACGCGGACGCCAGACCTTTGCCCAACGAGGAGAGCACGCCCCCCGTTACGAAGATGTACTTGGTCTGTCTGGCTTGCATAATCGCCTCCGCTTCGAACTGCGCATTGGTAGAGGTCAATGCGTGACTTCGAGCACTGGGGGTTCAACTGAGAACGAAAAATGAGGTGGTGGTACAGGTGTCGCTGAGAGGGAGCCTTTTACAATTCCAAGAGCGACTCGTCGCGGGTTCGCGGTCTTGCGGGTGAGATCCATGACGGGCTGCATGGACGAATAGACTAACGGAAGTCCGATGATGTGACCATTCACAAGCGCAGCTTCCGGCAACTACAAACGATGTTTGCAGTGCGAATACGCCGCTGGTGGCGTCCCGTGGACAGAGTCGGCATCACCTACGCGGCTTTAGGGCACCGGCGCCATTTCAGTGAGGCCTGTCGTCTCGGGCCAACCCTGCATGATATTCAAGCACTGCACGGCTTGGCCGCCCGACCCCTTCACCAGGTTGTCGATCGCCGAGAGCGCCACGACATTGCCCGTGTGCTCGTCCACAGTCACCGCGACGTCGCAGAAGTTCGTGCCTTTGACCGACTGGAGCTTCGGTGCTTCGCCCAGCGGCAGGACCCGCACGAAGGGCTCATCCGCGTAAGCGCTTGCGAGGATGCCGTGGGCCGCCGCGGTCGTGAGGCTGCCCTTTCCCCGCATGAGCACGCTGCTCACGATGCCCCGAATGGTCGGGATCAAGTACGGCACGAAAGTGACCGTGACGGGCTTTCCGGCTGCGAGGCTTCCCTCTTGTTCCATTTCCGTCACGTGGCGATGATTCGCCACTTTATAGGCATGGGAATTGCCCTCTAGCTCCGCGAACAAGAAGCCGTCTTGCAGGCTGCGCCCCGCGCCGGACACACCCGACTTCGAATCGACGAAAATCCCGTTGGTTTCGACGACCCCGGCCCGGAGAAACGGCAGCATGGGGAGCAGTGCGCCAGTCGGATAGCAGCCGGGCGCCGCAATCAACTCCGTCTCTTTAATTTGCTCGCGGTAGAGCTCAGGCATCCCATACACACCCTTGCCGAACAGCTCCGGTGCCTTGTGCTCGCCGTACCAGTGCGTGTAGACCTCGGGGTCCCGCAGCCGAAAGTCGGCCGAGAGGTCGAGGGCCAAGATCCCCAGCTTTCGAATGGACGTCACAGTCGGCGCAGAAGCGGCATGGGGTAGGCAACAGAACGCCGCGTCGACCCTGCCCGCAAGGCTCGCTGGATCGTTGGCTTCGAATTTGAGGTCGGTGAGGCCGCGCAACGCAGGGAAGCATTCGCCCATCGGTTGGCCGGCGCGTTGCTCGCTCGTCACCACACTCAACTCGAGCTCCGGGTGGCGCAATACGATCCGCACGACTTCAAGCCCGGTGTAACCACTCGCTCCAACGACGGCGACTTTCATCTTGACTCCAGGTTCGGCCAGGCGTTGGTTCGCTCTGGCCGCTTGGTCTTCCCCAAAAGGAAACGGGAGACCCGAAGGGTCTCCCGCTGTCTTTATGGAGCGTGAGAAAAATTCACAACCCTTCGGGGTTTAACGCTTACTGAACTGGAAGCGCGCGCGAGCGCCCTTCTGTCCGTACTTCTTGCGTTCCTTGCGACGTGCGTCGCGGGTGAGATAGCCAGCCTTCTTAAGGGTCAAGCGGCGAGCCGGGTCAATCTTTTCAAGCGCACGTGCAATGCCGTGGCGCAACGCACCGGCCTGGCCGGTTGTGCCACCGCCGCAAATGTTCGCGTGGATGTCGTAGGTCGTCAGCGTGTCGGTATCGACGAGCGGCTGCCGAACAATGTTGTTCAGCATGATGCGCGGGAAGTATTCTTCGCAAGCGCGACCGTTTACCACGATCTGGCCAGTTCCGGCGATAAGGCGCACTCGGGCGATTGAACTCTTTCGCTTGCCCGTTGCGGTCGTTACTTCAGCCAAGTTTCATTTCCTCCGGTTTCTGCGACACGTGGGGATGGTCCGGACCCGCGTACACTTTAAGCTTGCTGGCCATCTGTCGGCCAAGCGAATTTTTGGGAAGCATTCCGACGACGGCTTTGCGAACCACGCGGTCGGCGTGGGCCGATTGCAAAAGCTTTTCGGCACTGATCTCTTTGAGAGACCCTTGATAGCCCGAGTGTCGGTAATATTTTTTGTCCTGCATCTTGTTGCCCGTGAGCTTCACCTTTTCGGCGTTGATCACGATCACGTACTCGCCGGTGTCGACGTGCGGCGTGAAGATCGGGCGATGCTTGCCGCGAAGCACAGTGGCGACGCGCGTAGCGAGACGGCCGAGCACCAGGTCGGTGGCATCGACGACGAACCAACGCCGCTCGACGTCCGCGGGCTTGGTGCTTTGGGTGGCCTTGTGAGCCGTGGCTCCCATGGGTGGTGCTCCTTCACTCGTATCTCTTGACGAGTCGTTTTGCTGCGCAACCCGAACGAAGCTCTTGGATTTCACAAGAAGCTCTTGGGGTTTTACAAAAAGTGCTTCGAGTTGCGAAAGTTCGTGGATAAATTGGGTTGAGAAAGTTCTAATCCGGGGCGGTGCCCGGACTACGGGACCGGCAAGTTTTAACGGAGTGGCGCGTTCCCGTCAAGCCTTCCCCTCGGCATAACGGTTTGACTTTTCAGGGGAAACCCTCATCCGGACGGTGTTCCGCAACCACCACTTTCGGGCGGCTGCGGGGACGTCGCGGGATAGTCGACGCGCACCAGCGTCAGCCCCTTAGCGGGCGCTGTCGGCCCCGCCTGCCCCCTGTCCAGGCTAGCGATCAAATCCGCCATCGAGGCCGGCTCACGCTTGCCTCGGCCCACTTCAATCAATGTCCCAGCGATGTTGCGAACCATGTGGCGCAGGAACCCCGAGCCTTCGACCTCCACGACGACTTCGGCCCCAGATTCCCCTTTAATTTCAAGCGAGAACATTTCTCGAACCGTCTGGAAGACGTCCGACCCGCTGGCCTGAAAACAAGCGAAATCGTGAATGCCGAGCAGTCCCCGAGCGGCCTCGCGCATCGCGTCGAGATCCAGTGGCTGCGCGATGTGGGTCCAGCGGTGCTCGCGGAGTGGAGCACGCGCGGGACCATTCCAGATCGCGTAGCGGTACTGCTTGCCCTCGGCATGGCGCCGGGGGTCGAACTCTGGGCTGGTGGCGCTCGCGGAGCGCACTGCGACGTCCCGAGGCAGGTTACCGTTGAGCGCACGCAGCAGC
>JASDVE010000202.1:0-4499 GCA_041891195.1 Myxococcota bacterium
GCCCTTGGCCTTCGTGCCTGCGCGCTTGCCACGTCGTTCGCCCACGGTGTTACTCATATTCCCTACCCCCAGAATTAGGTCGATTGGTTTTGTGCTTTCGTTTTTGTACTCGCAACGACGCTGACTTCGTTGCTCATTTTTTTTGTCGTATCCGTTTCTCTTGTCCGGACCATTGAGAGTAACGCGGTGCCGTTCCGAATCTCATGGCATTGCGTTCTTTTTCGAACTTGTTTTCGCGATGTGATTGAACCTCGGTTCTATTTTCGAGTTACCGATTCTTCGTCTTTGATCGCTTTGAATTTTCGCGATGCGATCCTTCGGTCCGACTCCGTTGTTGGTTCAACATTCATTGCGTCACTTGGTTATTCGCCGACTCTCTCCGTTCGGCTTCGAAGCCAGCTGCGAGCGCGAACCAAAACGTCGTTACTAATTCGCTTGCCGAATTCGGCGGCGCAAAAACCAACCGCCGACCCCAGCATCGGAATCGACGGACGTCTCACTCGATTTAAATACTTCCTTTTCACTGGTTGTTCGGAGGCGATTCGATGAAGTGCAGATGGCGCGCTTGCAAGTTGTTCGTGTTGGGACGGACGGCACAGTTGCGATTTGGCGCTCGGAGATGAGTCCAACTCTGTCCATCAAACCGGGGCATCGATCCAGCTTTAACATCCGGGCTTTGAACCGCCTCGGGGTCTTGATCTTGGTCTTGATCTCGGTCGTGCGCTTAACCCTGATCTTGATCGCGGAGCCCCTTGGACCTCCGCGTGAAAGTTTACGGTGATGAGAGGGACGCCAGCTCTACCCATTAAGGTTGCCCTGACGTCCCCGAGAAAGAGCAGAGTCCTCCGTCCCTATCTCAAGCTCGAGTCCCTCCCCGCAACCACTCGGTTGCGACCCCCCCAGGCTACAGGAGGAACTTCACATCTCCGTCTGATCTTTGTACGGTTATGGCCGCTGGGCGTCAACAAAAAAAAACACTAAATGCGGGGGTCGTATCTCGATTCAACCACAACGCGTTGAGTTTCAATGCTTTGGCGTGACAAAAAAAAAATGCCTCTCTCAGCGACTCAGCAGCATACTCGCAGCTAGCATCAGGAGAGGTTCAATTTTAAAACAGAATTCGCCTAGAACCCGAGCGCAAGGGTGCGCAAACGGGTGCCCTTCGGCACGGCCATGCAAGCGATTCCAGCGGGTGATCGAGGATCACCGTGGAGCACAGAGGATCCTTTCGATCTCAGCGCCAGAAAATTGAGCCCTGGCGCGAGCGAAGGTGAGCCTGTGTGTATAAGTGGGGGGAACTCGGCTGTCTGCGCTTACTCGGGCAGCCCCGTGAATCGCACCCCGACACCCTCGGGCAGCTTGTGTCGGATATTGATCCCGATCATGAGGGCCGTCATTTCTTCGACGATCTTGGCGTTGGACAACAAGCCGCCGTTGATGCCGCGCAGCCCGGGGATCAAGCCGCAAAGCCCCATCACCGTCTCGCGTGCTTTTTTCTTGCCGGACACGACGATGTCGCAGTCCACTTCATTTTCGAGGTCCCGCAGGCGGTGGGCCGAAACGTTCTGAAAAGCGCTCACGACTTCGACCCCGGCGGGCACGAGTGATGCCACCATCTCAGCGCACGACCCCTGCCAAATGCCCAGCGTGCGCACCGCACCGTCTCCGACCGCGGTCGCGAGTGGAACCGCCATCGACACCAGGATCTGCCCCTCGCGGAGTGACGTTTTGATGCCTTTCACCGTGCCCGCGGTGTGTTCGAACGGGACGGAAATGATCACGATCCCCGCCTGGGCGGTGGCCTCTTCGTTGCCGCAGCCCGAAACGATTGCCCCGGGCACCTTCGCGGCGACTTCCTCGGCGGCGGTCACCGCGCGCTCGGCTTTGCGCGAGCCGATGATGACGGTGCGACCCGCCCTGGCGAAACGGAATGCGAGGCCGAGACCTTGGTCCCCGGTCCCGCCCAAAATTGCGATTGCGTCGTTTTCTTCAGTCATGGGGGCGCACACTAGCTTGATCGTTGCGTGCTTGCCGCCGCGACACTCGTATTTCGTCGACCCCGCAGTGCCGGGTTCCGAGGCACGACTGCCGGCTCGTGTTAGACTACGCCGTGTGAACCCCCAAACCCTCCAGAAAGCGGCCCTCACGGCCTGCCGCGCGAGTGACGCTGCGCGCAAAGAAATCTTGCCTCGCTTCCGGGGCGTCTCCGTTGAGCACAAAGCCGACGGGTCGCCGGTGACCGAAGCCGACCTTGCCGCCGAAAAGGCGATGCGCGAAGTCCTGCGCGCGGATTTTCCGGACTTTGGAATCTTGGGCGAAGAGTTCGGCGTAGAAGGCTCGGGGAGCGTGCAGTGGATCATCGACCCCATTGATGGGACGATTGCCTTTTCCCGAGGCATCCCCCTCTACTCAACCATCATCGCCTTGGTAGAAGACGGTGAGCCCGTCCTCGGTCTGATCGACCTGCCCGCCCTGGACGAGAGAATCGTCGGCTGGAAAGGTGGAGGCTGCAGGCGCAACGACAAACCGATCCAGGTTTCGAGCGAAAGCAAGCTTGAGCGTGCCGTGATCTCGCACGGCGACCCGTACTGCTTTGACAACGCCGGAGAACGGGACGCTTTTTCGCGAATGGCACGGGAAATTCCAATGCTACGGGGTTATACAGATGCCTTCGGCCACGCCCAGGTTCTCGCCGGGGGCGTCGACGCCATGGTGGACATGGACTGCAACCCTTGGGACGTGGCCGCCACACAAATACTCATTCCTGAAGCGGGCGGACGCTGTGTCACCCGCGAACGACCAGGCGACAAGATCGACCTGGTATTCGGCAGCCCAGCGCTCGTCGACCAACTAACGGACTACCTGAAAAAATGACCGAAATCTCCGCAACCGTTCAACCTACTCTCGACGAAGCCAAGCAGCTCGTCGCCGCCATGACGACCCTGCTCGAAGAAGCCGTCGGCCGCGCCCGCGAAATCACCGAGCGCGGCAAGACGATCGACGACAACCAGGTGCTGACGTCCCGCATCTCTTATGCATCGACCGAGACCATTGCCGCGCACCAGGTTCTTGTGGACTTCGACGAACTCGCTGCGGAAGGCAAGGCAACGCCCGAGCGCGAACGCCTCGCGGTTGCCGCAGTCGGCGAACTCGCGAATCCCTTTTACGCACGCCTCAGTGCTGCCGCGGTTGACCTTGGCCTCGACGACGCTGCGCTTGATGCGCTCTATCCCGTTGGCGCCCGTGCCATTGCACGCCGGGCTTCGAGCCAGTCGGTGATGCGCAATATTGGCCGAACGGTTTGCGAAACCAAGGGCTCAAACGACCTGCCCATCGACGAACTTCACGAACAAGTGCGGAGCCAGGTACGTGAGTTTGCGGCGAACGAAGTGATGCCGCGCGCAGAGCACATCCACCGCACCGACGATCTCGTGCCCGAGGAATTGATCGACGGCATGGCGGACCTGGGCTTCTTTGGTCTTTCGATCCCCGAAGAATACGGCGGCATCGAAATGGGCAACCTCGCGATGATCCTCACCACCGAAGAACTGTCGCGAGCCTCTTTGGCGGGCGCCGGTTCGCTGATCACCCGTCCTGAGATTCTCGCCAAGGCGCTCCTTGGCGGCGGCACGGACGAACAGAAGAAGCACTGGCTTCCCCAGCTCGCGTCGGGCGAGACGATGGTCGGCATCTCGGTCACCGAGCCCGACTACGGCAGCGACGTGGCCTCGATCAAGTGCCGCGCAGACAAGGGCACGGTCGACGGCGTAGAGGGCTGGCTCATCAACGGTGCAAAGGCATGGTGCACGTTCGCCGGCCGCGCGGACGTTTTGGCCCTCCTCGCCCGAACGGATCCGGACGTTTCGAAGGGCCAGAAGGGTCTGTCACTATTTATCGTTCCCAAGGAGTCGAGCCGCGAGCACCAATTTGACTTCGTGCAGCCCGGCGGTGGGCGCATTTCCGGCAAAGCCGACGCGACCCCCGGCTACCGAGGCATGCACTCCTATACGTTGATGTTCGAAAACTACTTCGTTCCCATTGAAAACATCGTGGGGGGCGAAGAGGGTCTCGGACGCGGCTTCTACTTACAGATGGCTGGCTTCGCAGCAGGTCGCTTGCAGACCGCAGGCCGCGCATGCGGTGTCGGACAAGGCGCGCTTGAGGAAACCGCGAAGTACGTCGTCGACCGCAGGCAGTTCAATCAACCCATCTCCGAATTCCAGCTGACCCAGTTCAACTTGGGTCGCATGGCGGCCAAGCTCGCAGGGGCACGGGCGATCACGTACGCGGCAGCTCGCGCTTATGACGTAGATCCGCGCGGTGCGTCCACCTTGGCTTCCCAGGCGAAGCTTCTGACTTGCGAGGTGGCCGTCGACGTGACGCGCGAAGGCCAGGTGCTGCACGGCGGTTGGGGTTACGCCGAGGAATATCCGATCAGTCGCTACACCGTCGACGCGACCGTGCTCCCAATCTTCGAGGGCGTGAAGCCGATCCTCGAA
>JASDVE010000203.1:0-4495 GCA_041891195.1 Myxococcota bacterium
GAGTACGGCCTGTTCGTGGGGGCCGAGATGGTTCCTTCGACAACGACCAGCGTGAACCCGGGCGCCGAGAAGCGCGATTCATCTCCGATTGCCGCTGAATTCGCCGGCGTCGGATGGTTCCCCGAAGGCGACGTCTACTACGACTACGACACGAACACCGGCAGCTTCACCGGGGCTTGCAACTGCGATACGTGCTTTACCTCGACGGCGTATGGCGACGTCGATGGAGATGGCTCGGTCGCGTTGATTTTGTTTACCCACCCGAATATTGATATGACCGACACCTGCACGAGTCTCTATTTCTCGGGGCAGGGGATACCTCAGATTCGAAACGGCGAAACGGTTTATGACGAACCGGTCCTCGTCGTCGGGGCGGACGACTTTTAGTCGCGCGCGGATTTTTAGATCGATCGGAAACTGACGGGGCGCTGGTCCCGTCGAACACGTCCGGGGGGAATGTGAGCGTCGCAACCATTCGTTGGGCATTTTGGCTGCTAGCACTGAGCGTAACGTTTGGTGTGCACCAACAGATCCCCAGCACACGATCCACGTCGAGAGAAGAAGTTTTCTTGCCGAAGCCCCAGCTCGCGAAGCTTGCGTCGCTCGGCTTCGATGCGGTGTTGTCCGACTACTATTGGATTCAGGCGATCTACAAGGTCGGAGCCACCCACGAGCGCCCCGAAGAGTTCGCGCCGTACATTTCGAAAATCATTGATGTCGTGACGACCCTCGATCCCTATGTCGGACATCCGTACCGGTTCGGTGCGGCCTGGCTGACCGACAGCCCCGAAAGCGTCCGCAAGGCCAATGACCTGCTGCGCCGGGGAATCGAATACCACCCCGACGATTGGCGAAACTATTTTTACCTTGGATACAACCTCTTCTATTACCTGAACGAGAATGAAGCCGCGGCCGAAGCGCTCGAGCGTGCCACGGAGATTGAGGGATCGCCGGCCTACCTTCCGCGTCTCGTTGCACGTCTCCGGTCGGAATATGCGGACCTCGGGTCGGCGGCGATCTTCTTGACTGAGATGTTGCAGACCGCTGAAAGCGACGATGCGATTGCGATCTATCAAGGTGCCCTCGACGAAATTGATGTCGAGATCAAGGCTCGCTATCTCGATCGCGCGCGTGAGTCCTACAAGGCGCTTCACGATCGCGACATCGCGGGGGTCGAAGATCTTGTTGCGGGTGCACATCCGATCCTTGCGCAGCTTCCAGCTCCTGAACCGAAGGACTTGCCGCCTGCAATGCGTAAGGGGGATCGGTGGTTTATCGATGCCAAGACCGGTGAGCTCACATCGACCTATTACAACCGCCGCTATCGCGTGAACGCCCGTGCGAGCGACGGTGAATGGCGCAATAAACCGAAAGAGGACGTCGTGTCCTCGGAGACGATTTGATATGACTGCTGGTAACGAGATTGTAAGTGTCTGCGATGTCGTCAAAGACTTTCGTCCGGGGTTCGGGCTTCGAAAGAAGCGCGTACTGCACGGAATTTCGTTTGGTGTGATGCCGGGCGAGATCTTTGGTTTTGTCGGTCCCAATGGGGCGGGGAAGACCACGACGCTCAAAGTGTTGATGGGCTTGATCCGGGCCACGTCGGGTTCGGCCTCGATCCTCGGTCACGACGTCAACGAGACGGCCTTTCGAAAAGAGATCGGGTTTCTGCCCGAGAATGCTTACTTCTACGACTACTTGACCGGGCGCGAATTGCTCGACTTTTACGCGCGACTTTCCGGCGTGGCGTCGAATGAGCGTGCAGCCCGGATCAATACGCTGCTCGATTGGGTTGGGCTCCAGCACGCCGCGGACGCCCGCATTCGCACCTACTCGAAGGGCATGGCGCAGCGTGTGGGCATCGCACAAGCCTTAGTACACGACCCCAGTGTTGTTTTCCTCGACGAGCCCATGAGTGGTCTCGATCCGCTCGGACGCAAAGAGGTACGTGACCTGATCCTTCGGCTTCGCGCAGAAGGCAAGACGGTCTTCATGAACACTCACATTCTGTCCGACGTCGAAATGGTGTGCGACCGGGTCGCGATCATCGTCGCTGGCAAGATCATGTATCAGGGACGAACCGAAGAGTTTTTGAATGACGGCGAACACATGTGCGACATCGTGGTTTCAGGCGTCAGTCCGGAAACGGCAGCGAGGTTCGAAGAACAGTACGACGCTGAATTGCGCGGTGTCGGGGAGCGAGTCGAAATGCGGGTAAGAGACAAGAACGTCGAAGCGATCCTCGAAGCTGTGCTTGGATCCCGAGGTCGCGTACTGGCCGTGACGCCAGAACGCGTCTCTCTTGAGTCGATCTTCATGGACGCCGTCCGAGGGGAGGGCAAATGATTTCTCCGAAACGGATATGGGCGATCGGTCTTAACACCGTGCGTGAGGCGGTTCGCAACAAGTTGCTCTACACGCTGCTCTTCTTCGCCATCGTCATGATCGGCACCGGCGTCATCGTCGGCTCTATTTCATACGTCGAAGGATCACGAATCCTTCAAGATGTTGGCCTGGCTTCGATCCGACTGTTCAGTACGGGGATCGCGATCTTCGTTGGCGTCGGCCTGATCCATGGTGAGGTTTCGCGTCGCACGATCTATACGATTCTGTCGAAGCCGGTGTCGCGGTCTGAATTCCTTGTAGGCAAGTTCGTCGGCTTGGTCATGACCATCTGGTTGCAGCTTGCGATTATGACGGCTGCGTTCGTTCTGGTGTCGTTTGCGTCGGGCGCTCCGATTGACATGGGACACATGAGTGCGCTTGCTCTTGTCGGGATGGAACTCGTGGTGATCGTCGCGGTGGCGACGCTTTTTTCTGCCTTCACGACTCCGATGCTCGCGTCGTGCTTCACCCTGGGTGTCTATGTTCTGGGTCATTTGTCCCGCGATCTTTTGCAGATCGGTGAGAACAGCGAAGCCGCAGGGCTGCACGCGATGACGCGTGCCTTGTATCAGGTGCTCCCAGACCTCGAGAGCTTTAACCTCAGTGTCCAGGCCGTTCATCAATTGCCGATTTCGACGGCGGAAGTCGTCTGGCCTGTGATTTACGGTGTCGGATACGCGATCGCACTGCTCTTTATCGCTGGCTTCATCTTCGAGCGGCGCGACTTCAAATAGGCCGCGCTAGGTTGGTGGTGCAGGTTGTGGGCACCCGTTGAACGAACACCGCCATGGGTAGGGGAAGCATGAGCGACGAGGCCGAGGCACTGCGCGCGATCATGAGCGAACCGCTCTGGCTCTGCGCCATGGGCTTTTTGTTTGGTGCGCTTGTCGGTTCGTTTCTCAATGTGGTGATTTACCGATTGCCGCTCGATGAGTCCGTCGTTTTTCCGCCCTCGCATTGTCCGGGCTGTGATGCTGCGATCAAGCCGTGGGACAACATTCCGCTCATTTCCTACATCGTGCTCGGCGCGAAATGCCGTCAATGCAAGATCCATATCTCTCTTCGCTACCCGGCTGTCGAGCTGCTGACCGCAGTTGTTTTCGCCGCGATTGCGATGCGTTTTGGGCCAAGTCTTGAGACCCTCATCTTCGTTGTTTTCGCAGCGGGGTTGATCGTGGCCGGATTGATCGACGTCGATCATCAAATCATTCCCGACGAAGTTTCACTCGGGGGGCTTGTGCTGGGCCTCGTGGTCGTTCCGAGTTGGATGGTCTATTTGGGGGATCCCGTTTCCGTTGCGCTGATGCATAGCTTCGCGGGCGCTCTGCTCGGGGGCGGGATGCTTTGGGTCGTGGGTTTTGGTCACGCCCGGTTTTGCGTGGCGATGGGACGTGAGTTCGAGCATTGGCCGGGGGAGGGCGAGTCGATCCCACGTCCCAGTGAAGCGGACTATTGGATGTGGGTTCCCGGCATGGGCTTTGGAGACGTCAAGCTGCTCGCCATGATCGGTGCATTCGTCGGTCCGGTTGGTGTGGTGACCACCGTCTTGCTTGCGTCGGTGCTCGGCCTGATTTTGGGGGGTGCATGGGCGCTTGCGACACGAAGCTGGGATAGCCCCTTCGGCTTCGGCCCTGCGATCGCGGGCGCCGCATTGCTTTCACTCTTTCTTCCCGACCCCCTCTTTCTGATTCGTTGAGGGCGGGCTGGTCTGGGTGACGAACGGGTCCGCTCGTGCCCGCGAAAGATTTCGGGCATGGCACATGCCATTTGATGTGCGGGGTGCGATCGCGGGCTTTCGCGCCCCACGACCTTTCGGCCTGATTGAATTTGATGCGCAAGGAGGAGAGGTTCACTCCGTCGTTGGGACATTCTCCTTTCGCCTTGACGCCTTGACGCCTTGACGCCTAGGCGCCCGGAGAAATAATTGTCCTACAAGTGTGTTGGGTCGGGGTATCGACCAACAGTGCGGACGCCGTCGCGTTGCGGGACTAGTTTCGCATTTTGGTCAGACTCGATACGATACGTCCCGCGCGAGCTAACGGAGACAAAATTGGTCGGTCCGACACCTGGCATTGGCAATTGGGATTTAATTGGGCAGACGCTGTCCACC
>JASDVE010000204.1:0-4492 GCA_041891195.1 Myxococcota bacterium
GACCGTACATTCTTGACCCGGCATGCAACCCGAGTCGCTGAAGTCGACGGCACCGGACGCTTCACTGTCTACGAAGGCAACTACAACCGCTATCTCGAACTGCGCGAAGAATTGCGCGCGCACTTGCTCGCACGCAAGATGAATCAGGATCGCGAAATCGCACAAATGGAGCGCTTCGTCGACCGCTTTCGCGCCAAGGCGAGCAAGGCCAAGCAGGCCCAGAGTCGCATCAAGGCGCTATCGAAAATCGAGCGAATCGAAATGGGGCCCGACGCAAAGCGCAGCATGCGGATGAAGATCCCCGACCCGCCGCGCGCCGGCGAAGTGCCGATGGACTTGATCGACATCCACAAGCGCTACGGGGACAACACCGTTTACGAAGGAATCGAGTTCCAGGTTCGCCGCGGGGATCGTGTTGCCTTGGCGGGCCCGAACGGCGCGGGCAAGTCGACTTTGCTTCGCATTGTCGCGGGAGCCCTCGACTTTGATACGGGCGAGCGCCGCGAAGGACACAACGTCCAGGTTGCGTTCTTCGCTCAGCATCAACTCGAAGCGCTGCATCCCAACATGACCGTACTCGAAGAGTTGGAATGCGAGGCTAAGCACGATGACGTGCCGCGCTTACGTGGGCACCTGGGCAATTTCTTGTTCAGCGGCGATGACGTCGACAAGAAGATCTCCGTCTTGTCGGGCGGCGAAAAGGCCCGAGTCGCATTGGCAAAAATGCTTCTTCGGCCATCGAGCCTTCTCGTGCTGGATGAACCGACAAACCATCTCGATATCGAATCCCGTGAAGTTCTCGAAGACGCGCTCGGCAATTTCAAAGGCACGCTGGTGTTCGTTTCTCACGATCGTGCGTTCATCAATGCGCTCGCGACCCGCGTCGTCGAAGTGAACCACGGCGTGCTCGACGAATACCTAGGGAACTACGACGACTTTTTGCAGAAAAAGACGGCGCTAGAAAAGCGCCGCGCGGAAGCGACCAAGCCCCAGAAACCAAAGACTTCCTCCGAACCGGCGCAAGCCAAGGCCCAAGTCCAAGCCAAAGCCGCACCGCGGCCGAAGCTCAGTAAGCAAGAACGTGCCGAGCAACGTGAGCGGAAGAAAGCTCACGACAAAGCACAGCGCCAAATCGGACGCATCGAAGAGAAGATCCAGGAACACGAAAAGACCCTCGAATCTCTGGGCTGGAAACAATCGGATCCCGGCATTTCAAGTGATGCGGCGAAGCTGCAAGAACTGGCTTCAGAGCGGACGGCCGTCCAAGAAGTGATCAGCGGCCTTTACGCCGATTGGGAGCGCCTGACCGACGAGCTTTCTGCTTTGTCGGACGGCCTCGACTAGCGCCACCGCGCTTTCCTTCTTTGTCAGGCTTGCCCGGTTCGCGTTCACGCGATGGGCGCCCCGTATCTCCACGGCGTCCTCGACGTTCGCCTGGGTCGACCCCGAGCGGCTCAAAGCGAAGCCATCCACGAACCAAGTTGACCTCGTCCAGACGAACTTCCATCTCGTCCCCCAACTGATACCGTGCGCCGCTGCGCCGGGCAAAAAGCGCATGCCCACGCTCGTCCATTTGCAGGTCGTGTCCAAGGCTCGCGCTTGGCACCAAGCCGTTTACATCGTGGGCGTCGATCGTGACGTACAAGCCATGCGGCGCGACCCCCGTCACCTTTCCTTTAAACGTTTCTCCGACATACGGCTGCATGAAGACACACTTCTTTAGATCGGACATGGCGCGCTCGGCGTCGACAGCAACGCGCTCGCGATACGAAATGTGTTTCGCGACAGCGGCGAGACGATGCGACGTGCTCAGTGCTCCTACCGCCGCCTGCTCTCCCAGCTCGAGCCAGTGTGACAGTGCGCGGTGGACCACCAAGTCGGCGTAACGGCGAATGGGTGACGTGAAGTGAAGGTAGGAGCCAAAGCCAAGGGCAAAGTGACCGCGGTTCTCCTCGCTGTAGCGCGCCTGCTTCATCGAACGCAGACCGATCATATTCACCAGCGGCGCCTCAGGTCTACCTTCCGCACGCTTGAGGGCGCGGTATATTTCTGCCGAGCCCAATGCACCCGAGCGCGAGGGGTCGAGTAGACCAAAACTCGAGAGCACTTCCTCAAGTACCTCAAGCTTGCCGTCCTCGGGCGTTTCATGGACGCGATAGATCCCGCCCATTCCATGTTTCAACAGAGACTTCGCAATCGTCTGATTCGCGATCAGCATCGCCTCTTCAACCGCGCGATGCGCTTGGGTTCGGTCGCGGGTCACGATGCCCGACGGCCTACCGTTTTCACCGATCTCGACCTGGCTTTCGGAAATCGCAAAGTCGATCGAGCCGTCTTCGAAGCGGCGCTTCGCGAGACATCGCTCGGTCGTCGCAAGCAGGCGAACTTGAGCGACAACTTCAGGCGCGATGCCTTCGGTCGCGTTCTCTTCCTCGGTCATGATCGCGCCCGCCTGCTCGTATGACAGCCCGGCGTGCGATTGGATCACCGCGGGATAAACACTCGAGCGCTTCACCCGACCGTCGTTCCCGATCAACATTTCTGCGACCACGACAAAACGATCAACACCTTCGCGCAGCGAGCACAAATTGGCGGAAATCCGCTCGGGCAACATCGGAACGACGCGATCGGTGAAATACACGCTGTTCCCGCGTCTTTCGGCTTCGCGATCGAGTTCTGTCCCTTCGCGCACATAGAACGAGACGTCCGCGATTGCCACATAGAGCCTGAACCCGCCGCTCGCCTGTTCGACGCAAACCGCATCGTCGTGATCCCGCGCGGTAGCGGGGTCGATGGTCAAAAATGGCTTTGCGCGCAAGTCGATGCGACGGCGAAGTTCCTTGGCATCGAGGGCGTCGGGGATCTTGGCCACCTCGGCCTCAACGCTGCGTTCGAAACGAACGCGCAATTTGTGGTTCCACGAAATCGCGCGGAAGTCCGCCTCGGGGTCGCCCGGTTTTCCTAGCCTTTCGGTGATGCGTCCAACGTTTTCGTCCCGATCTCGGTCGCGCGCGCCCCTGCCACCCGCCACGGGAACCGCCACGACGAGATCTCCATCTTCCGCCCCGTTCAGATCGTTCCGCGCGACGGATACCCGCCATCGCCCACGATCATTGAACGGAACGATGACCGGCCGGCCTCGGGACGACTGAAGCGCGCCAACCCATTCGGTCGGTGCTTCGGAGACGCGGTCGACAACGGAGGCGCGGTTCTCACCCCCCGTTTCGAGTGGCGAAAACAGAACGCGCTGTCCGGCAACCAAGGGTGCGACCGAACGCACCTTCCAAACTTCATCGCGATCATCGACGACTGTCCCTTCGCGCGAAGCCTCCGCGTCGCCCTCCACCACGTCGACCCTTTCAACGACACCCTGGCGAAGACCATCGCGCCGGGCGATTCGGTAGCCCCCGATCAATTCCTCGACCGCCCCCGACTCCACGAGCTTGCGCAAATGTCCGAGCACGATCTTGCGCGAACCCTTTTGATTCCTTCCACGCGCAGTCACCCGAGAAAGAATCGTACTCGGGCTCACCACGGAACTCGGGGATCGCCGCAACAACGCCAGGATCTCACCGGGTTCGATCGGTCTCGTCGACATTTCACTCCCGGCGCCAATGAAAGACGCCAATTTAAATTCGCGCCCCTCAGTTCATTGACGGCGCAGTGCGGGAATCCTAGCCTCGGTCGCCCTCGCCCGGGTGGCGGAATTGGTAGACGCGCTAGATTCAGGTTCTAGTGTTCGCAAGGACGTGCTGGTTCGACTCCAGTCCCGGGCACCATTTAGGTTTTGAGCGCCGTTGGGCGCGCAGGCAGCTGAGGCGCTTCGAAGGGCAAGCTCGCGGCTCTCGTCGCCAGCCAGCACGATTGGTTCTAGGCCACCTCGGGCACCGACTCCCCGTGACCAGAGTACCTGGGAATCAAGAAGGATCCGGGCATAACCGCGATTAAGCCGTCGGCTGACCCTTGACCCAAGGCTTCGCGTGTCTACGGTTGCCAGCCGGAGGGAGCAATTGTGAGCAATGACAACGGTTCCGAGCGAGAGCTCGGAGAAGACCCGCAATTCGAGCAGCCGCGCGAACCGACCCACTATCTGATCTCCGGCCCCGGAGATGAAGAATTCAACGTGCCGTCGGTACTTCCGATGCTTCCCGTGCGCGACGTCGTGGTCTACCCCGGCGTAACCGTTCCCTTGGCGATTGGGCGCCGCAAGTCCCTCGCGGCCCTCGCCCAAGCTGGACACGACGGATACATGCTCCTCGTCACCCAGCACGACGCCGAACTTCAGGACCCCACCATCGACGACGTCTATCGCGTCGGCACCATCGTCCGCGTGCTGCGGATCATCGACGCCCGGGGCGAAGGCAAGCAGGCGCTGGTCGCGGGCATCTCGCGAGCCAAACTCGGCCGTGAAGTTTCCACCGAACCGCAGGCCCTCGTTGCCATCACACCGCTTGAAGACCTTCACATCGACGGGACCGCTGCAGAAGGTACG
>JASDVE010000205.1:0-6257 GCA_041891195.1 Myxococcota bacterium
CTGCTGAAACACATTGACACGAAAGCGACCGAGACCCGCGACGCCATATGCGAGATCGGCTTCACGACTCTCTTCGAAGCGCGTCTTCTGTACCGGGCTCATGATCGACGCCGCAATGTTCGTCAACTCGTCGGGCATCATGCGTTCGCCGTTTTTGAGCGGTACCAGTGCGCCGTCCACGCGAAACATTGGCGGCAGCCCGGACTTCAAGTGAATGTCTGAAGCACCCCCCTTGATTGCGACCTTGAGGATCTCGTTGAGTTCCATTCCCATACCCGCTGGAAACCCCGCTTGCGGCAGCTAGCCGCTAGGCCGGCGCATGATTGCGGCGCGACCTGCCTTCGGTGTTTCGACCAGATGCAGGGGCTTCTTGAGCCACCGGCGATGAGGATTACCCTGCCTAAATGACTTCACCTCTGCCTCAGCACGAGCGCGCAACTCGGTTGCAACGGGAGCAGGATCGAGCTGATTGCATTTGAGGTCACGCATGCGAGAGGCCGCGCAATTAAAACTCGACGCGACTTGCCCGCCGCACCCGGGTGGGTGCGGCGAGCACGACGTTTCCAAGACTTCGCGCTCGAGAGCGGTCGTTCTAGTTTTCTTCGGCTTCGGCTTCGGCTTCGGCAGCTTTCGCCGCAACGGGTACCGAGCCGCCAACCGGGACCGGAAGCTTCAAGCCCTTCGCCGCGTAGACCGCGTCTGCCAAGCGCGCGCAGGTCTCGGGGTTCTCCTTCAAGAACTTTCGCGCGTTTTCACGCCCCTGTCCGATCCGCTCGCTGTCGTACGAGTACCAGGAGCCGCTCTTTTCAACGAGACCCTCTTCAACACCCAGATCGATTAGGTCTCCCTCCCGGGAGATCCCTTCGTTGTAAATAATGTCGAACTCAGCTTGGCGGAACGGCGGAGCGACCTTGTTCTTTACCACCTTGACGCGGGTGCGGTTGCCCACCACCTGGTCACCGTCTTTGAGCGCCGCGATCCGGCGCACATCGACCCGGATCGATGAGTAGAACTTCAGCGCGTTGCCGCCCGTCGTGGTTTCGGGGTTGCCGAACATCACGCCGATCTTCATGCGAATCTGGTTAATGAAGATGATCGTCGCCCCCGAGCGAGCGACCGTGGCCGTAAGCTTGCGCAGCGCCTGACTCATCAACCGAGCTTGCAATCCGACGTGATGGTCACCCATTTCGCCCTCGATTTCAGCGCGGGGCACGAGCGCCGCGACTGAGTCGATGACCACGATGTCGATGGCGCCAGACCGCAGAAGTACGTCTGCGATTTCGAGTGCCTGCTCACCAGTGTCGGGCTGAGACACGAGCAAGTCTTCAACCTTAACCCCAAGACGGCGGGCATAGTTGACGTCGAGCGCATGTTCGGCGTCGATGAAGGCCGCGATGCCGCCGGTCTTCTGGACTTCGGCAATGGCGTGAAGTGTCAACGTTGTCTTCCCACTCGACTCCGGGCCGTAGATCTCGACTACGCGACCGCGGGGAAACCCACCAATCCCAAGGGCAATGTCGATGCTCGGCGAGCCACTCGAGAAGTAAGGAATCTGATGATCGACTGCATCATTGGACATCGAGACGATCGAACCTTTGCCGAACTGCTTTTCGATTGATGACAATGCCATTTCGAGCGCTTTCGCTCGATTGTCATTCCCCGGTCCTCCCTCAATTCGCTGTACCTGAGCCTTCTCTGTCTTCTGCTTACCTTGCCTGGCCATGGGTTTCTTCCTTTCTATTTATGCAAGTTCCCTTGCAAGTTCTCTGTGAAGCTCTCTGCGAAGCTCGCTTGAAAACGCTCTTCGAAGCGCTCTTCGAAACGCTCTTTGAAACGCTCTTTAAAACGCTCTTTAAAAAGAGAACGACTTGAGGGGGGACAAATCGGTGAAAAGATGCGTGGCTCAAAGCGGAGGGCTCGGTCACCTCGCGCAGCATGATGTGTTTCATGACGTGCTGCCTGAACCGGGCGAAGCGGTACCGCCCCGTCGTCGCAGCAACGAAGGGCCTACGAGTTCGACACCGAGAAGGGAGCGCCGCACCCAGTCGAGTGCGACTTGGACGGTGAGCGTGCGATGTCGGACGCGATCGAGCGGAAATACAAAATTGTCGACGTGGGTGGGCATGCCACGGCGCGCCAGCGCGACGCAGACCAGGCCAACCGGTTTCGTTTCCGTCCCCCCGCCCGGGCCCGAAATACCGGTGGTCGAAACACCGAATTCGGTTCCAAAACGGTCGCGAACGCCTTCGGCCATCGCGACCGCGACGGGCTCTGAAACCGCCCCGTGCTTCACGAGCAATGCCTCGGGAACCCCGAGTTGCGATTGCTTGATTTCGTTCGAGTAGGAGATCACGCCGCCCGCAAAGTATTCAGAAGCCCCAGCGACCTGCGTGATCTGCTCTGCAAGAAGCCCCCCGGTGCACGACTCGGCAGTTGCAATCGTTGCACCGTGCTGAGCGAGTAACTGGCCCGCGACGCTCGCCATTGTTTCATCGCCTTCGCCATACACCACGGCACCGAGGATGTCGCGAATTTTGCCGCAAACGGCTTCGAGTTTGGCGTCCGCTTCGGTAGCACTCGCGCAACGCACCACGGGACGCAGGTAGTTGTCGGGGAAGGCCGTACGAAAACCGAGCTCAACGCCCTCTTCCGTTGCGATCTGTTTGAGCTCTGTGTCGAGAGTCGACTCGCCCAAACCAAACGTGCGCAGAAGCCGTGCGCGCATGGCACGGGGTTTCTGTGCCTGCCCTTTGTTCGCCGCGCGAGCGAGCAAGCGCGGCAGTACTTGTTCGTCGAGCATGAGTTTCAGTTCGCGAGGCACGCCGGGCATCGCGAAAAACACGCACTCTCCGCCTTCTTCGGCTCCAAGATCTACGTCAAGCATGAACCCTGGGGCGGTTCCCACCGGGTTAAGAAGGACTTCCGCCTGTGCGGGAAAATAGGCCTGCTTGGCGGTGTTCTCGCCCATGTCGCGATCCAGTTGGCTGAAGAATATGCGAATGGTTTCAAGCGAGGCCTCGTCGAGGACCCGTTCGCGACCGAACGTCTGGGCCAGAACCTCTGTAGTGAGGTCATCTCGCGTGGGGCCCAGACCGCCGGAAACCAGCACCACGTCTGCACGACTCGCCGCGCGCCTGAACGCATCTGCCATTTCTTCCGGGTGATCGAGCACCGAGGTCTGAAAGCGGGTTTCGATTTCAACGTCGTGCAAGCGCTCAGACATCAAGGCCTTGTTCGAGTCGACGATTTCGCCGCGCAAGATTTCGTCACCGATCGTGAGGACTTCTGCCCGTAGAATTTGGGTCGCGTCCGCTCTAACCGAAGTCATCAATACCCCCCAGCTGCCGGTGCAGCGCTACTGCTTTGGATCAGTAAGACAAACGTAGGCACCGCGAGCACGATGGCTCCGAATACCCCTGCAACACAATCGTCTGCCATCACCCCTGCTCCTCCGGACATATTTTTTTCTGACCATAGGACTGGCCCCGGCTGGGCGATATCAAACACCCTGAATGCGACGAATCCGGTCACAACCAGTGAAAAAAATACCGGGTCTTCCAAAATCGGACCTTCCAGATGAGCGGGGGCACACGAAAACGCCGACGGCCCGCAGAATGCAAGAAGTGGTGTCAGGGTGATGAGCTGCCCAACGAGTTCGTCGATTACGATTCGACCGTCGTCTTTGCTGGCAAAGACCTCTTCCGCACGATTCGAAGCCCAAACCCCCAGCGCACAAAGCACCAAGACGGCAATCACGAACGGCACTGCCCCCGCTCGCGCCAACGGTATGAATAGAAGGACACCAACCAGCGCACCGAATGTGCCGGGCGCTAACGGGATGGTGCCGACTCCGGCGCACGTCGCGATCGCGACGCCTAGCCAACCTGTCAGAGTCCCGGTTTGCGATTCGGGAAGCGGGGCCTTCGATTGCTCCATCAAGCCTTGCCTCCCGCGGATACGCGAGTGGGGCTCTCGATGGACGTTCGACAGATTTTCGTTTTCGTTGACGTTTTCTTGTCCCGACGAAACCCCGGCAAGGGCCTCGAAATGGTGAACCGCTGCGTGTGCCTGAACTTCTTCCGAACTATTGCAAGAGCTCTTGTTCTGGGGGCTCGTAATGTTGGTGATTCGTGTCGTAGTTCGGCGTCGCGCTTAGGTAACACTTCTCGTATTGTTTTGTGGTGATTTAGGGGGCAATGCAGAAGGGTTCGAAAAACGGGTTGGGGGGACAAGCGGCAGATTAGCCCTGCTGGATCCGGCGAGTCAATCAAAAAGCGAAAGAAAAGCAAAAACGATTCACGATGCCATGCAAGTCGTGGGGGAAAAAATACGAATCGTCGATGGGCCCGGGCATCGGTGGATGAAGTCGCAGTAATAGATCACCGCAACCTGACTCCCGCACTCCTGACAGAGGCCAAACTCCCCGCAAATTCGTTGGCGATGGAGTTGCCCCGTGGCTGAGCCACGAGAAAGGGTTGCCGGCGAGCCTTAGGCGACAGCGCGGGACTACTCGAAGACCTCGACCGGTTGGTCAAGAAGATGGATGTCCACGCCGTGACGCACATCGGTGTGTCACCGGAACTGGCAGCCGACAGTTCCACGCCATTTGCCAACCTACTCGCCCTGCCAACCTCGCAGCTCAACGACCTCTGCGAGGGCAAGTTTGCCGGACGTTCTACGCAAACTCGGGGCCAGGCATCGAGAGAAGCGATGCGAGGCCGCCAAGTGCGCGAGAAGGCTGCGCTCGAAGCGTTCGCGAACGGCGAGCCTATGGTTTTCTTGATCGAGGGCGGGTGTGCGTGTGAGGCCCGCGGCGTTCGCCCAACGTCGATCGTGATGCAAATAGCCGGACCAGGCTGCCCCCGCCTTTCTCGATACCCTGGATGCAGACTCTGGCCCACAGCGCGCGGCGCAACTCTCTGCTTACACCCTCAACCGTGCGAGCGACGAACAAAGCGACCCAGTCGCGACCGGGGTCATCAAAGCGCTCGGCAAACTCGACACCCGCGCCGCCAAAGGAAACTCGACCGAAGCACGTGATCTGTTGATGACTGCGACTCGAGATACGGACGAGAATGTCAGTCAGAAGGCTCGCGATACTTTGAACCAACCGGACCTTCGCCAGATCGGCTGAGCCCATGCGCGGATTGCAATCGTCAGCAATTTTTTGGATCTCTTCTTGATCTCGTTTCGTTCGTGTTTCGAACTCGGCTCGGTCTCGTCGCAGCTGGAACCGCTACAGTTCGACGGCCGATGAAGACCCTCGCACTCGACATGGGAAGTAAACGAATTGGTCTCGCCATTTCGGACGACGAAGGCACCTTCGCGTTTCCGAGCGGTAAGCTCGATCGCAAAGGTCGCAAAGTCGACCTCGAATCCCTCGCGACGTTGGTCGAAGAACGCGAGGTCAAGCGCATCGTGATTGGCATCCCGCTGCATATGAATGGGAGGCCCGGCAAAGGCGCAGAAGCCGCCCACGCCTTCGCGAAAGACCTTTCGGTGGCGACGGGCATTTCCGTTGACACCATCGACGAACGCTTGACCACCGTAGAAGCAGAACGTGCGCTTACTGCAACGGGGCGTCGGGCGAAGAAGCAACGAGAGGTCATCGATTCTGTCGCGGCTTCGATCATCCTGAGCACTTATCTGTCGATGCAGGAGAACCTTGCCGAGCGCGCGCGCGCAAGCGAGCCAGAAGGAAGCGATTCGTGATCCTCCGGACGGTTCTCGTACTGGGTTGTCTCATCGCGCTGAGCGGAGCGTATGGGGCCTACATCACGATTGAAGCACTTCGGCCTGTTTCGCAAGATGAAGCAGAAGCAGAGCTCTTCCAGATCGAACAAGGTCAAGGCCTAAACCAAGTTGCGCGCAAACTCGAACAGGCGGGACTCGTTCGTGACGCCCGTGTGGTGAGCCTGTTCGCGCGTTATCGCGGCGACGATCGGAGGCTGCAAGTCGGCGAATACGAAGTGTCGGCGAGTTGGTCGACCGCGGTAATTTTGGACAGACTGACCTCGGGGCGCGTCAAGACGTACGAGCTCGTGATTCCCGAAGGCACGCGCGCAACCGAAATCGGAGAAAAGCTTGAAGCGGCCGGGCTCGTGACAGCCGAAGAGTTTGCGTTGGTCGTCGCGGACGCCGAATTCGCCAAGTCGCTGGGCATCGAACAAGCGGGTCTCGAAGGATATTTGTACCCAGAGACGTATCACATCCCGCGAAGGCTCGGTGCCAAAGCGATCGCGAAGATATTTGTCGAG
>JASDVE010000205.1:6267-20548 GCA_041891195.1 Myxococcota bacterium
TATGGAAACAACTCGAACCGGCTGCCAAGCAGCAATCGCTTTCGCGCAACGAGATTGTCACCCTGGCGTCGATCGTCGAAAAAGAAACTGCCGCTCCAGACGAGCGCCCTCTCATCGCAGCCGTGTTTCACAATCGCCTGGAGAAGCGAATGCGACTCGAGACAGACCCGACCGTGATCTACGGAATCAAAAACTACGACGGCAACATTCGTCGCAAAGATCTGCGCGACGACAGCAATCCGTACAACACATATCGGATTTCCGGCTTGCCCCCGGGCCCAATCGCGAGCCCCGGAATCGACGCGCTACGCGCGGTGCTCGAACCCGCCGAATCGGACTTTCTCTACTTTGTGTCGCGAAACGATGGAACGCACAAGTTCTCGAAAACGTATCGCGAGCACAACGAAGCCGTGCGCGAGTTCCAACTGCGACGAAAATCGCGGAAGTAATGGGAGCCTGGGAAACGCGCTTCGGGTCTTACTGAAGCGTGACTTCTCGCAGAAGTGAAAGGCTGTCGAGCGCCTTGCCTGCACCGTGGACAACTGCGGTGTAGGGATCCTCGCTGCGCAAGATCGGCAGTTTGGTCTCCTGTCGCAGCACTTGGTCTAGATCGCGCAAGAGCGACCCGCCGCCCACGAGCATGATGCCGCGGTCAACAATGTCCGCCGCAAGTTCCGGCGGCGTTTTTTCAAGCGTGAGGTGCACGGTTTCGACGATGGCGTGGATCGGTTCGACCAACGCTTCGCGAATTTCGTCGCTGGTAGCGACAATGACTTTGGGAATGCCAGCAATGAGGTCGCGGCCCTTTACTTCCATGGTCGCGGATTTCGAGTGCGCAGCGGCTGCGCCAATTTTGATCTTCACCGATTCGGCTGTGCGCTCACCGATCAACATGTTGTACTTGCGCTTGATGTAGTTGATGATCGCGTCGTCCATCTTGTCGCCGCCCACGCGAATCGAACGCGACGTCACGATGCCCGAAAGCGAGATCACTGCGACATCGGTGGTACCGCCGCCGATGTCCACCACCATGTTGCCCTGGGCTGCGGTGACATCGAGACCGGCGCCAATCGCGGCCGCCATGGGCTCTTCGATCAAGAAAACTTCGCGGGCCCCTGCAGAAAGAGCCGATTCGCGCACTGCGCGCTTTTCAACGCTCGTGATGCACGGAGGAACGCAGATCACAATGCGCGGGCGGACCAACTTGCCGCGGTTGTGTGCGCGCTGAATAAAGTATCGCAGCATCGCTTCGGTGATTTCAAAGTCGGCGATGACACCGTCTTTGATCGGGCGAATCGCACGGATCTTACCCGGCGTGCGGCCGAGCATTTCTTTTGCTTCGTGTCCGACTGCGCGCACCTTCTGGGCGCCGGAGCCGAAATGATCCGTCTCGATCGCAACAACACTTGGCTCTGAACAGATAAGACCTCGGCCGCGACCGTAGACGAGCGTGTTGGCGGTACCGAGGTCAATGGCGAGGTCGTGAGAGAACCAACCGGCAATGGAGTCGAGAAACATGGGCAATGTCCTTCAAAGAATTTGATCCGAAATTGATCAGAGGCGCCTATTCTGAAAGACCTATCGGTCACGAATGCGCAGCGGTTGAGGCAGAACTGCGAGACGAAAAGTTATTTCGGAGCACACACAGGGGTTGACCGCTGAGACTCGCCGAATGCGAATTCAAAAAGAGCAGCGCGCCGCCTCCATGCGGACGAGCCAGGACCTGCGAGGACGGCTCATCCAGCGTGCGTGCGTCAAACCGAGGAGCGCTTCTAGTCGTCTAGACCGGCATCCGGTTCGTAGACGCTCACGGGCGCTTGAGGAACCTGAACCGTCGTTTCCGCTGGGACGACATCGAGACTCACCAGTGCGCTGAGCGCGCCCACACGGGACAGCAAGGCGGAGACATCATCGCGGACGCGATCAAGTCGTTCTACGTGCGCACTCACAGTCGTATTCGCCGTAGAAAGTTGGCCCTCGAGCGCCTGAACATCAGCCTCAAGCCCTGCACTCTTGATGGTTTCGCTGCGCAGGTTGAACGCCGTCCAGCACAAGGCCAGTACGAGCAGCGCGATCACAATTAGACTGAGCTTTGAGAACTTGGTTTCTTTGCTCGATTTGTTCCCGCGAGCTGGAGCGACGGGCTCCAGCGTAGGCGCCGTGTCTGGGCTTGAGGTGAGGATGTCGTCGGGCTCGGGTTCAACCAAGCGAGGGAACTGTTCGGGCTGGGCCATGGGGGGTCTCCAGTTCGTGGCTGGAGAACACTAGCGCGAATGCGCTGCGTCGACGCAGGGTACGCCGTGCGCGCGCTTCAGTCGCGAGTCTCGACGAACCGAGACCCGTCCCTCGGTTCGGGAGCTAGGAGTCTGCGCGGTGGAAGGTGTGCGTGACCAGATGTGGAGACAATGTCGATGGCAAGGCGCGAAAGCACCGCTCTAGCTGGCTACAGCTAGCTTTCGCAACGCAGCCAGCGGCATTGGATCCGCGTTTGGGCGCGTGCGCCTTCTGCCGCGCAGACTCCTAGGACCCGGACCTAAGACTGAATAACAAGCTTCGAAAGACTCGTCTTTCGCAAGTTCGTCTTCTGGATCGTCCGCACCAACTCGGCAACTTTTTCGATGTCGTTTTCGAACGGGTTGTTACAGATCACCCGTACGTTGAGCAGGTTGCCGAGGCGAATGTTCGACCAGTCGAGGTCGTATTGAATCGAGTTTTCCCGGGCGAGCTTGATAAACTCACCGCGCATCCGCGCGCGGGTATCCGGCGGCGGAGTCACCTTCGCGAGCTCGACGTCATCGTCGGTGAATTCACGTTCAACCGCACCGGATCGTTCGAGCAAGTGGTAGAGACTTCGCTTGCGTTGAATGTCGTGATACTGGAGATCCATCATGAAGACCTTCGGGTCGTTCCAAGTACAACCGGTCTTCTCAATATAGGACTCGATCATGTGGCGCTTGATCACCCAATCGACTTCGCGGTTGAGCTTGCGCGGGTCGTCGGCCAAGCAATCGAGGACGTACTGCCATTTATGAACGGCGTCCTTGTGCTCGTCGTCGACGGGGTACTGCTCGATGTACTTCTGCGCCATTTCGCAGTACTCGCGCTGGATCTCAATCGGCGAGTACTCACGACCGTTGTCAAGGCGGATCTTGCGCTTACACGTGACGTCGTAGGTGATGTCCTTGATCGCCTTCACCGGATTGCGCAGCGTGAAATCTTTATTGATGAAGTTGTCTTCGATCATCTGCAAAACAATCGAACACGTCGCGACCTTCAAAAAGTTTGTGTACTCGCTCATGTTCGAATCGCCCACGATCACGTGCAACCGGCGATACTTCTCGCGGTCGGCATGGGGTTCGTCACGGGTATTGATGATTGACCGATCGTTGGTCGTGGTGCCGGAAATCTTCTGGTAGATGTGCTGAGCGCGTTGGCTCACGCAGTAGTGCACACCGTCCTGGGTCTGGAAGACCTTGCCCGCACCCGTGTAGATTTGGCGGGTCACCAAGAAAGGGATCAGCTGTTCGGCGAGGTAGTAGAAATCCACGTCACGATCGACGAGGTAGTTCTCGTGACAGCCGTAGCTATTGCCCACGAAGTCGGTGTTGTTCTTGAAGATCGAAAGGTTGCCCGGCATGCGCTCGTGGCGGATGTTTTCGTCGGCGTAGTGCTGGAGATCTTCAAGGAGGCGCTCACCTGCCTGATCGTAGATCGCCACTTGCCTGGGCGACGAGCATTCAGGCGTCGCGTATTCGGGATGACAACCCGTGTCCTGGTAAAAGCGCGCACCGTTCTCAAGAAACACGTTGAGGAAGTGCTCGGTGGTGATCAGCTTCTCGAAGAGAAACCGAATCGCCTTCTCGACAGGCAGCGTTTTACGGCCGTCTGGCGTGAAGATGATCCCGTATTCGGTCTCGATCCCGTAGATTCGCTTCTGCACTGGCTCTCGCTTCGACACTGCATTTGCGGTTCGACCGTTCATCCACAACGTAGCGATGACGACGTCCCCACAAGGACGATGAAATTGGTGGACTCTTGCGCTTACTCCACCCCTCTCGTCTAACTACCCGTCTAACATACCCTGAACCTCATCGGTCGAAAGACGCGTGAACTTGCGACCGCTTCGAGATCTCTCCAGAGCGCAAACTTCAAGCGTGGATGCATCCATATTCCCATTGTCTGCGGCACCCCCTTTGAGGGCCTTCAGCCCCAAACGAACTGCCGCCTCCTGAGATAGGCCTTCGCTGTACTCGCTCTCTAGCAAGCCCTGTACGTCTTCGACGTTGCCGCCGATCACGCAATAGCCCTTATGGTCGCTGATGAAGCCGTCGAACTTCACCACGTAAAGCGCGCTGTTCTCGTGGCCGGCCAAGGAGTCATCACCAACCTCTGCCACAATAATTTCCACTTCAAGCGGTTTCATTTCCCTAGTGAACGCTTCACCCATCGCTTGCGAATAAGCGTTTGCAAGCGCTTTTCCGCGCACGTCGTCACGGCTGTATGCGTAGCCGTGACTGTCTGCGAAGCGAACACCGATCTTTCGTAGGGTGTCGAACTCGCTGAACTTGCCGACGCCCGCAAATGCGATGCGGTCATAGATCTCACCGATCTTCGACAGCGTGGTCGCATTCTCCGAAATCAAAGCAACGCCGCCGTCGTACTCAAGAGCCACGATCGACTTGCCGCGCGAAATTCCTTTGCGCGCGAACTCGGCCTTGTCGGCCATGACTTGTTCGGGAGAAACATAGAAAGGCATCGACATCAGCTTGCTCCTCCAACTGTGCGCTCGTCTACGAGTGCGCGGTAAATTTGCTCGACAGTGGCGTCGTCAACACGCGTAATTTTTTCATTGGTCGCGAGGTTTACGATCGGAAAGATCTTGCGTTGCAGATCAACGCCACCCGTCGCGCGGTCTTGATCCGCCGCATCGGTCAGCGCCGTCACGGCAGCAGCAATCGCTTCATCTGCCGAGAGGTCCGGGCGCCAGCTCTTCTTGAGAGATTCGCTCGCGTAGATACCGCCGGAGCCGGTGGCTTCGAACTCGGTCTCTTCGTAACGCCCGCCCGTGATGTCGTACTTCCAGAGACGACCGGCGCCACGGCGCATGTCATAACCCGCGAAGAGCGGAACGACTACAAGACCCTGCATTGCGGCAGGAAGATTCTGGCGAATCATTTGGCCAAGCTTGTTGGCTTTGCCCTCGAGTTCGAGTGCTTGACCTTCAATCTTTTCGTAGTGCTCGAGTTCGACCGAAAGAATTCGGCCCATTTCGATACACGGTCCAGCGGCACCCGAAATCGCCATCAGCGAATACTCGTCCGTTGCAAAGACCTTCTCGACGTCCCGCGATGCGACCCGGTGTCCTTCTGTGGCAAGGCGGTCACCCGCAACAAGAACGCCGTCGGCGAACTTAAACGCCAGGACCGTTGTTCCATGCGGAATACTCACTCCCGCAGATTCAATCCATGGTGAAAAGTCGGGCATGAGCGTTGGATGGTCCGTCCGCAGCAGCTCGAAAAAACTTGACCCTTGGTAGTTACCCCTGATGAGCACCGATCCCCCCCTTGATCTGGTTCTGAACGCATCAGCGCGACGAGCTATTGGCCCCCGCGCTGAACGTAATTCTTGACGAACTCCTCTGCGTTCTCTTCGAGAACGGCGTCGATGTCTTCGACGAGTGCGTCCATTTCGCCTTTCAAGTCTTCACCTTTCTTGGCCATCTTCTTGGAGCCTTCGCCCTTGGCGGACGCGTCGCCTCCATCGCCCCCACTGTCACCCTTTTTTTGCTTTTGGGCACTGTCGGCGGCCATCAAGATGCGCGGGCTGTCTTCCGTGTGTTTGCCAATCTTTGAGAGTATTCGAGCCATATTGTCTGTTCCTACTTTGCTCTTACGATCACGAGCATTTTTTGGGTCTTGTTTGTTCTTGCCGTTATTTGCTCTGGCTTGGTGGTGCATTGTTCGCAGTACCTGGCTTTGGCGCGGCTCGCGCTTGAATCAGGCTTATAGCTTCGAGAGTAGGTCAGCAGCGGTTGATGAGCTGTCCAGCAGGTCCTCAACATGAGCGGCTGTTCCTTTCAGTGGCTCCGACATCATAATTCGCTTCACGGGCTGGTCTTCGACACCAAATGAGATCGAGTCCCAGTTAACACCGAATACCTCTGCAGGGTAGCGCCTCAAGCATTCGCCGCGAAAATACGCACGCGTGTCCTGCGGCGGGTTATACACGGCTGCGGCGATTTCTTCGTCGGTCACAATGCGCTCAACCCGGCCTTGGCGTTCAAGCATAAAATAAAGGCCCTTCTCGGGACGTGTGTCGTGGTACTGGAGATCGAGCATCTCGACTTGATGATCTCGCCAGTCGAGTTCTTTGCGATCCATAAATGTTTCGATCATTTTCTTCTTGCTGATCCAGTCAATTTCTCGGTGCAAGTCCATGGGGTCGCCCGCGAGCTTCTCGATCACGTACTGCCACTTCTCGATCACGTCCTGCACAATCGGGTCGACGTCTCGCGTTGCGGTATAACGAAGCGCGGCTTCGAGATACTCGGCCTGCAACTGCACGGCGGTCATCTTCTTGCCGTTGTCGAGGGCGAGTTCTGTCTTGCAAGTCGGGTCATGGGAAACTTGCTTGATCGCCCGCACCGGATCGCGCAGGACCAAGCCATCCGGGATGGCGCCATCTTCGATCATTGAAATCACAAGAGCGGTCACGCCGTTACGCAAGTAGATCGTGTACTCGCTCATGTTCGAATCGCCGACGATGCAGTGCAGGCGTCGATACTTTTCACGATCCGCGTGAGGCTCGTCTCGCGTGTTTATGATCGGACGCTTGATCATCGTATCGAGGGCCACCTCGACCTCAAAAAAGTCGGCCCGCTGTGAAATTTGATAGTCGCAGGGTTGGGCGCGATTCTCGCTTCCCACTTTGCCCGCCCCGCAGTACACCTGGCGTGTCACGAAGAACGGCATCAACTGTTCGACGACGCGCTTGAAGGATGTCTGTCGGTCCATCAAATAGTTCTCGTGGGAGCCGTAGCTATTGCCCTTACGATCGCTGTTGTTCTTGTGGAGCAACATCGTCGCGCCATCCGGCAGCAAAGCTGTCGCTTGGCGACGGCTGACTTCGAGCACCCTTTCACCCGCCTTCTCATGGATTACAAGATCGCGGGCGTTCGTGACTTCAGGGCTGGAGTATTCAGGATGGGCGTGATCGACGTAGTAACGAGCACCGTTGATCAGGGTCTTGTTGCGCGCGATGTTCTCTTGTTGGTTCGGCGTGTACTTCTCGCCGTCCACTTGAAAACCACGTGCATCCGCGAGCGGATTTTCCTGATCGTAATCCCAGAGGATCTCACCGTCCGGATCTTCTCGGTACGCGTTCACCAGGAGGACACAGCTGGATATAGGATCGAAGTCAGGATCATTTTTTACAATGATCCCGTATTCGATCTCTGTACCCATCACGGTCTGCGTAGCCATACTTCATCCAGCGATCGAAGGAACCAGTGAAGAGCTCTCACCATCGCATCCCTACGCCCGACACCCGCACAAGTCGTACCCGTTTCACTTTCTACAGGTACTGACCCGAACCGGCGACGGTCTCGATCGACTCCTCTTTGCGCTCCATTCCTGAGATCAAGGTGCGCACGTTGATGATGCGCTCGCCCTTTCGTCCAGAAATTCGCGCCCAATCATCGGGGTTGGTGGTATTCGGGAGGTCCTCGTTCTCCTTGAACTCTTCCTTCACGGAAAGTGTCAAGTCGTCCGCGGTAATCCCGTGCTGTTCGCCTGCGATCGCGCGCTTCACTGCCTTGCGCTTTGCGCGGGCAACGATGTTCTCGATCATGGCGCCACTACTGAAGTCCTTGAAATAGAAGATCTCGCGCTCGCCCTTCGCGTACGTCACTTCGAGGAACTTATTCTCGTCACCGGTCGAGTACATCATCGTGATCAGCTCGCCGATCATCTTCGAGCAGGCTTCCTTTGCGCTGCTGGCTGCAGCAACTGCATCGGGATCGATCGGGAGTCGGTCGGTGAGATACTTCGCAAAGATCTCTCGCGCGGCGGTTTCATCCGGACGTTGCACCTTGACCTTCAGGTCAAGACGTCCCGGGCGAAGTACCGCGGGGTCAATCAAGTCCTGGCGATTACTCGCACCGATCACGATCACGTTTTCAAGTGCCTCGACACCGTCGATTTCAGACAAGAACTGCGCAACAACCGTGGCTTCCATGTCTGACGAAACCCCCGAGCCGCGCATGCGGAACAGCGAATCCATTTCGTCGAAGAAGATTACGACGGGCACATTCGCACCGGCAGCCTTGTCACGAGCCTTCTTGAAGACTTCGCGCAACTTGCTCTCGGTTTCGCCCACGTACTTATTCAACAGCTCCGGACCCTTTACGTTCAGGAAGTAGGCCGTCGTGGTCTCGCCGGTTCGGTCTTCGATCTTCTTCGCGAGGCTATTCGCGACCGCCTTGGCGATCATCGTCTTGCCACATCCCGGAGGGCCATAAAGCAAGATGCCCTTCGGAGGCTTCAACTCGAACTCGGAGAAAATGTCGGGGTGCAGATAAGGCAGCTCAACCGAATCTCTCAGCACTTCGATCTGATCACCCAAACCGCCGATGTCTTCGTAGGAGATGTCCGGAATTTCTTCCAGCATCACTTCTTCCACCGAACTCTTCGGCATCTTTTCAAAGCCGTACTGTGTTCGGGCATCCACAAGCAGGTGGTCACCGACACTGATCTTTTCGCTGCGCAGTGGCTCGGCAAGCGTAATCACCCGCTCGTCGTCCGTGTGCCCGACGACAAGGCAGCGGTTTTCGTTAATCACTTCGACCACCGACATGATTTCGCCGCGCCGGGTATAGCCAGCGGGTTCGATCACGTTGAATGCCTCATTGAGCAGAACCAGCTGACCTTCCTCGAGCTGAAAGGCATCGAGGTTGGGATGCACGTTGACCCGCATGTTCCGACCGTCAACAATGATCTCGGCGGTTCCGTCTTTGTTGGGTCGCGTGAAGACACCATACGTGTTGGGCGGAGCGCAGAGCTTGTCTACTTCCTCTTTCAACACTTCGATCTGTTGCTTGGCCTCTTGCAGCATGCTCACGAGCTTCTCGTTCTGAGACTCGTTCTCGTGAATCTGATGTCGCGATGTGTCGAAGCGTCGGCGAAGCGATTCGTAATCCGCAACGACACGATCCAGTCGCTGCCTGAATTCGTTGGAGTCGGCACCAAAGAACCGGATCGCATCCTGAAGTTGTTCAACTTCACTCTGGAAGGATCTTTCTTCGTAGCCACCGGGAGCGTCGGCATCGTCGCCGCCTACGCGTCCACCCGCGGGCGAAATCCTCCGCATTACGTCGCGCACAAAGCCTTTTCGACTTGAACCTGAGCCTGAACCTGAACCTGAGTCGTACTCGCTCATTGTGCCCTCTCCTCGTCTCTTGCTCTCAATTTTCCGTCTGAGCCTTCATCTACGTTTGAGCTCTTATCCCGATGAGCCTTATGAAAGTGCCAACCCTCTTGTCAGCGTGACGAACTATTGTTGAGCCTTCTGAGTTTGGTTTAATGCAAAGCCCGTGCCGCCCAAAGAAATTTTCCTCAAAGTTGCCATTTGTATTTGCTGCCATCGTAGTTTGAGAGATTGGACGTACTCGTTTGGTTGGACGTTGCAGGGGGCACACGCGATTCAGGATTGTCGAAATATTCTTGCCGCGCATAGGAGGTCGAAGAGAGATGCACGCGCGTGAAGCGCGTACTCGTATTGACGAGAGAATGGAAATTGTTGTTTGGGTTTCGGCGGGTTGAAGCGCTTCTCCCCATGACTGCAGCGCTTCTCCGCGAGACACGTCACGCCCATAGAGCCGCGCTTGCGCGGCCGTTTTGGAAACGGCTCTCGCTTTGCTTCTCGGTGATCTGCATTGCGTCATCGTCGATCTCAACCGCTTAGAGCCAGTGAGGGAGTGGGTCGAAATTCGCACCCCCCACGAAAACAACAATTTCCCGAAGGTTTTGCGAGTATCAATTTTATCAGCGGACCCCTTACTGTCAACCAGATATCGAAGGCAATAAAAGAGCTAAACCATTGTTTTAAATAAGAACTCTCTGGGCTCCGGACTGGCGGGTCCAGCGGTGCCGACATCAATCGAACCCCAGGAATCGCGATCACCAAATGAAGCGACCGAATTCGGATCTCTGCGATCGAAGCTGCAAAAAAGACGGGAGAACACAGAATCGGACCGCCGCATTATATTGCGGCCTGTCGCGGTACATGGCGACATTCTGGCTTGAGCGTCGGAGCCTCAACACCCAGACGGCTGCGTTCCACTTGCACTGCAATTCGTCGTAGCCCGCGGGAACCCGGTACCCCCGGAGCCAATTCGCGGAAATTACGCCAGCGGGAGCACCCGCCAAGCGTGCTTTGCATATCCGCGGGTCTAATGGGATTTAACGGCCCGGCGTGAGGTCGATGACCTCGATGTCCGACGGCGGCTCGAATGAAAACGTCTCGGCCGGCGGGTCCAGGTTCAATTTGGTTTCGCGAAAGGAAATTTCGGTTCGGTTTCCAAACAGATCGATCAGGCCGGTCGAAGCGATTTCGCCACTCTGCGGCTTCGCGCGTAAGGTCAAGTATTCATAGCTCGCGGCTTGCTTCGGCCGGAGTGTCAGTTCGACCGTGCCGCGGAGATCGGGGTCACAGGTCGAGGCGCTCACGTCGAAGGTCTCGAGAATCTTCCCGTCACCGAGCAGAAATTCGAGCGCGGCCCCGGTGAGGTATCCCTCCGTGACCGGCAGCCGTTGCGCCTCTCGGGCGCCCTCGTCGTAAATCCAAAGGGTTTTGCCGTCGCTGATCACCTGGCTTGGAGAGGGCGTTGTGTACCGCCATCGCATCTTGCCCGGTTTTTTGAACTCAACCGTACCGGTACTCGGAGCATCGGCACCCAGGCTTGCATTGCCGAGGGTCACCGCCTGGGTCTTCTGTTCGAAGTTTGCCGCGAAATCGTTCACGGTTTCGTAGTGCGATTGAACGGCCTGCGCGTAGCGCTCGGCGCAGGTCGCGAGGGCACTTTTGGGCTCAGCACCCCAGGCACTCGGCGCGCACGTGATTCCGAGACAGACCACGAGCGCGATCGGGCGAGGCAACGATGATTTCATCAGTTTGGCATCCGTCCAGGTCAGACGACCTCGCTAGGGCGTCTATTCGAATTCTTCGGCATCCGCACTCGGCATAAAAACGTCCCGAGACTTGGTGCCCACCTGCGGTCCGATCATCGACTGGTTTTCCATTTCTTCGATGATGCGTGCGGCGCGGTTGTAGCCAATTTTCAGACGTCTCTGAATGTAGGAAATCGACGCGTTCCGGGTCTCGGCGACGATCGCCACAGCCTGGTCAAACATCTCGTCGACATCTTCGGCTCCTTCTGGAAGCGCTTCGAGGGCGTCGGCTTGGATTTGGACCTTGATAAGATCGTCGTCAAAGACCGGCTTCCCCTGCTCGCGAAGGTGCACGACAAGTTCGTTCACTTCCTTTTCCGTCACGTACGCGCCGTGCAGGCGCTGCACGACCGACGTGCCTGGCGGCAAGAAGAGCATGTCGCCATTGCCGAGCAAGTTTTCCGCGCCTTTCTGGTCAAGCACGGTGCGAGAGTCGATCCCCGACGAAACCTGGAACGAAACACGGGACGGGAAGTTTGCCTTGATGACGCCTGTAAGGACGTCGACGCTCGGACGCTGTGTTGCCAACACCAGGTGAATGCCGGCCGCGCGCGCCATCTGGGCAAGTCGCTGTAGCGACTCTTCGACATCTTTTGCGCTCATCACCATCAGGTCCGCGAGTTCGTCGATCACCACGACGATGTACGGAATACGCTCGTATTCGACTTCCACTCCCTCCGCTTCACCGGGCTTCGCGCGAAGGCGATAAGTGGTCTTCCCCGCCTCGAGTTCGGCATCGACCTTGGCGTTGTACTGGTCGATATTGCGAACACGCAGCGCGCTCATACGCTGATAGCGGTCTTCCATCTTTCGCACGATGGCTTGGAGTGCCGCCGCCGCCCGCTTCGGGTTGGTCACCACGTCGGCGATCAAATGCGGAATGCCCTCATAGACGGACAATTCGAGCAGCTTGGGGTCGATTAACAAAAGCTTCAATTCGTCTGGCCGGGCGCGACAAAGCAGCGAACACAGGAATGCGTTGAGAAACACACTCTTCCCTGTACCCGTGGCGCCAGCAACGAGCAAGTGCGGCATCCGCGCCAAGTCCGAAGACACCGCGTTGCCGAAGATGTCATGCCCCATCGCGACTTCGAGAGGCGACTTGCTGTTGCGGAACGGTTCGGATTCAAGCAGCAGGTGCAGGTACACCGTCTCTCGGTTGGGATTCGGGATCTCGATGCCCACGACGGACTTGCCCGGCAAGGGCGCAATGATTCGAATCGAGATCGCGCGTAATGCCATCGAGAGGTCGTCGGTCAAGTTCACAATGCGGTTGACTTTGACCCCCGCTCCAGGCTCGTACTCATACATCGTAATGACGGGCCCAGGGTGCACCCGAACCACGCGTCCCTCGACACCGAAGTCGAGCAGCTTCTTTTCGAGGATGCGCGAATTCATGATCAAGCTGTCTCGATCGAACTGCAGCTCAACTTTGTTCGGCCGGTGGAAGATCGAAATGTCGGGTAGCCGATACGGGCCCATCGGACCTTCGTCCGTGAACTCGAAGGGTTCTTGGCTCGGCTGGCGCTGGGCGGCCCGATCCCGGGCGTGGTCGACGATGTGCGGCGCGTCTCCGCTCAGCTTCTTTGACTTGTCTGCGGAATCGTCTTCCGCTTCCTCTTCTTCGTATTCGTACTCTTCCTCAAATTCGCCGCCTTCCTCTTTTTCGCCCTCTTCGCCCTCTTCGTACTCCTGTTCGCCTTCGGGTGCTTCTGCGTTCGCCGACCATTGCTGCGAATCTTCGGCTTCGACGGCTTCTAAGACATCTTTCCGTCGACGGTTCGTAAGCGGGTTGCGCCTGGCTATGCGGCCAAAGCTCTCGCCGACCGAACCCGCGATACTTCCCACTGCGTTCGAGAATGATTCAAGAACGCCGCGCGTTGCCGCAGCAACCGCGACGAGCCCGTCTGCCGCATAGCGACCTGTGATCGCTGAACCTTCGGACATCGCTGCAAGCGCCCGACCGGTCGGGATGCCGAGCAAGCCCAGCACGCCGATCACAAGGCCTGCAGAACTGATCAGGAGCGCGCCCCATTCGCCGAACAACATTTCCTCACCACTGACCAGGAAGCCTCCCAGACGACTGTCGAGTGGGTCGCCGAGACGTCCGGGTGCAAGATGATCAAGGACCAGAGGAAGCGTCGCAACGCCCGCCAAGAGCAAAACGCCACTGGGCCAGAAGCGCGAACGCGCGTCGGGAATCTCGCGCCCGAGCAACATCGTGCCGCCGACCCAAGTCGCCATCGCCACGAATACGATCGCCCCGTAGCCGAGTAGGACCAGCAGGGAACCGGCGAGGGTCGCACCCACGGGCCCGATGCGGTTGTCCACATCGGTTAGCTTGAAAATGTCATCTGCGGGCGAATACGTCGCCAACGCAATGGCGGCAAGCAGGCCGAAGCCGACCAGTACGAGGCCTACCGCTTCATTGGTGACGCGCGCCGCGAACGAATCACCCTTGCCCTTGCGACGATTCGCGGATTTCGGTTTAGCCATGATTGCCCACCCAGATCTGCCCAGCGACGTCTCTCGCCATCAGCAGGCGACGTTTTGTCAGCCAGCCGACGAGTTTTGTCGGGTTTGTCGGTCGGGGGGAATTCGTGCGCTTTTTCGAACTTAGGGAATAGACACCGAACGTGTGCATTGCGAGCAGTGAATCGTCGAACCGCAGTGACGCAGCGTCGGCGCCCTTCCGCATGTCTTGGTGCGTGTGTTTCTTATATCGACCGCGCCGTGGCGCCAACCCATATTTTGGCATTCTAGACCTAAGACGAAAGGCCATGCTCCTTTACCCCCCTGAAAGGAAAACGCGTCTGGAAGGTAATCGGCCCGTGCCCCGGCCGTCAACCTGCGTTCGAAATCAGGGCCGAGAACGAGCCCTTCCCTCAGCACAAACCTTCGCGGGCGGAAGGCGACGAGGCGATCGCAGCGAGGACGGCATTTCTGGGATCCGCGCGACCGAGAGTCCCGGCCCCGTGATTTCGATCTCCGCCTGGCACTCACTGCAACCACGCCGCTCGCAATCGCCCAGGCGGTTCCAGGCACGAGGCTTCCTC
>JASDVE010000206.1:0-2184 GCA_041891195.1 Myxococcota bacterium
CGACTCCTCGAACTCGCCAAGCCCGAGTTACTGGCTCGCAACGCGATGCCCTTGACCGTGATCCCAGTCGACACTGTGCGCGAAACCCTCGCGGTTGAAGCCTTGGTCGATGACATTCGCTACCGCGCGTCGCCTGCAACAAAGTTGAGGCGTGATCTGAAGGAGATGAACTCTGACGCGCGTGAGATTGCCGCCCTCATCGCTCGCGGCGAAACTGCACCAGATGGCGAGGCGGTGGCTGCCCTCGATGCCCCAAGCCGTGCGCGTGTCCTCGACAGTGCTTACGAGATGCTCCGCTACTCATTCGTTCAAGGTGGGCTCGACCCGTCGGAAACCCGTGTCCTGACTCGCCGGATCCTGATCGCGCGTAGCAAGATCAAACAGAGCAGTCTGTCAGGGAGTCCAAAACCTGCACCCGTGGCGATGCCACGCGTACGTCCCGACCAAGGACACGAATCGACGACCGCACGAATTACAGGCGGCTACCGCGACGACGAAGCGATCGTCGACTTTCGATTTCGCCCCGCCTTCCACGGGCTGATGGACAGCGAGGGAGGCTATCCACGCAATATGGAGATTCGGTTCTTCGACTTCAACCTTCGCTACTTCCCCGAACGCAAAAGCGTGCGCCTCGAAGAGGTCACCCTGATCAATGCGGTTTCGTTGAGTCCGCGCAGCGAGATCTTCAAACCCGTGGCGTGGAGCTTGCTGGTCGGGCTCGCAACGCGTCGAGTGTCCGAAGACGGTGCTCTCAAAGTGGCCGCGGTCGCACGCGGCGACATGGGCGGCGGCTATGCGTACCAACCCTTGCAATGGCTGCATGTCTATGGACTTGCGACGGCCACGATCGATGCAGGTCCCGGTTTATCAAAGGACGTAAGCCTTGGCCCAGGCGCGCGCGGTGGCTTCTATTTGCGTGGCTCCGACGATCGCTTCAAGTCGCACTTTTACGCCGACTTTAAGGCTTATGTCGCGGGGGACAGAAGCTTGCTCTTGCGCGCGGGCACCGAGCAGCGGCTTACGCTTTCGCGCAATACTGCGCTGATCCTCGACGGCAGCTACAACCGCACCGAGGGACAGGCGTATCTGCAAGGCGGCCTCTCGCTACAGCTTCACTTCTGACCTGTACCGCGCCGAATGCGCGCCAACTCGTCGCGAACCGAAGGCTCGAGACGTTCGAGGTCTGGCCGACGCGGTGGGTCGCGAAGCTCGTCGAACAAAGGTTCGAGGCCGTTGGCTTTGACCTCATAGAGCAGTCCGAGCAACACCCCAATGCGCCCTTTGGGCAGCCCGTTCGTGTGAAACCAGACGATGTAAGGCTCGGGTAAGTCGATCAGGACCCGTCCTTCGTAGCGGCCGAAGGGCATCTTCATCCGTGCGATCTCGAGAAGCATCTTCGGGTCGCCTCCCAACACATGGGCATCGTTCGCTTTTCCGCGCTGTGTCATAAACTGCTGACCAAGGTTGTGCCGATTGATGAACGTCAAGCCTACCAGAGCGCGGCCCACCGTCCCGCCCGGCTACGCGGCCACTTGCCAAGGTCAGCGTGAGAAAGTGCCCCGTTTCTTTGGTCGCTCGCTTGCTCGGCAGTGGGAGCGGTCTGCCTGACCTACATTTTGTTCGACTACATCAATCGCCAAACACGAGGGGGCAAGATCCTATAAGACGTCGTGATCCAAGTTGCGAGTTCGCGATGACGAGGCGCGCTTCTGCTCTCGCTCTCGCGCCTTTGCCGCGCGTCCCAACTTGATTTGACGCAAAATACCACCGAAGAACGCCTTTGGGTTTTGGCGAAAGATTCGCAATACCAGCCGAAGCATGTGCTTTTTCGAATTCGCATCCCATTCGTTTTGCCCATGCCCCTGGTGGAACGGCAAGGCCTGAACGTCCACCGGCGCCATCGGAACAGTCAGCGTCAATTTTCGATTGCGCGGGAACAAGCACGTTTCGTCGTCGCAGGCCTGGTAGCGAATGTTGACGTCGATCGTGGTTTCGTTGGTTTCGAGTGGGCGCATCTCTGAAAGCAAGATGGCGTTGGGATAAACCGGGATCACAATGTCCACGACCCCACTCCAAACTTGCAGCTCAACGTCGAGCCCTTTTAGGTGGAACGTCTCGGTGGGGGGCACGATGGCTTCCTGAACAACCAAGCCGTCTGGCCCATTCACTTCGACCGTCGTGGGG
>JASDVE010000206.1:2212-4433 GCA_041891195.1 Myxococcota bacterium
AACCGGGTCGGAATAAATGTGGAGTCCCTCGCCGAGTTCAAAGCGCACTACGAGATGCCGCATTGAACCCTGCTTGAGCACGCCGCCCGCACCGTGAAGTGTGGCGCTCACGCGAATGCCTTCGTCCATGAACGCAGCGGTGGGTTCATTCGGGTCGAGCTGAATGCGACCGACTGCAGAATCGATCATGTTCTCCGGTCCGTCGCGTCGCTTGTACGTGTCGTAGAAGAACTTGTCAGTCACGATGCCCTGTTCATCGACGATATAGGTCCCGGGAAAAGGGACGCCGTACACAGGGATGTCGCCCGGTTTGATTTCGGTATTGAGGATGCCGTAGTCGCGAATGACCTTTGAGCCCAGATCGGAAAGTATGGGGTAAGGCATTTTGTGTGCGGTGACGAAGTCGGCGATGGCTTCGGGGTCGTCGTACGAAATCGTATAGAGCTTCATGCCGGCGTCGGCGAACTTCTGGTGCCCGTCGCGCAGCTCAACGAGCTGCGTCATGCACGGGGGTCACCAAACTACTGAGCGAAAGAACACCACGGCGGCTTTTGCGTTGCCGCGGTCTTCGTGGAAGCGAATGCGCTTGCCGGTGTGGTCTGGCAAGTCGAAGTCCGGAAGCCGTTGCCCGACCTTCGGTCCGGTGGGATGCCCGGCAGGCAGTCCTTTGCGCCCGGGATGTCCAAGCGGCGCTGGAGCTTCGAAGCCCGTTTCGTCTGTCTCAACAAAGTCCATCGACTGCTCCTCTTGAGGGTCAAAGTCTGGCGCAGCGCAGATTCCGTCGCAACGTTCAGACGTCGGCCGACATACGCAATGTCGCGGCGGCTGCGCGCAGCGCGAATGCGAGCGCCGACCGTCGTGCAAGGTCGTTGTGTGGCTGTATCGTTACGAATCCACGCCAATATTAAATGAAGGACGACGCTATGACCCAGTCATCGGAAGCAAACGACCAGGCGAAGAAGTTGTTGGGCGAATCGTGGCGCGATTTTTGCGATCGGCTCAAAGCATCGGGCGAAGCGATCCTGGGAGACGGCTTTCCCGAAGCGGCGGGCGACCGCGCCGAAGGCATGCGCTGGCTTTCGCGCTTGGTCGTGCACGCAACGCAAATGGAAGTGGAAGCCGGGGATACGCAGCACCCGTTCTTCATTCGATACGAAACCCCGCACAACCAGTGGGGCGGCCCGAACCCCGACAACGTTTACTTGCGGGCCAACATCGACCCGAGTTGTACCTATCGCATCTGGGCCAACGTAAAAGGCATGCGCCAGGCCATCTTCTCGTTGAACGAAGGTGAGATGCAGTTGGGCGAATACGGCGTCTTCGGCGAATGTTCGCTCGATGAACTCGACGTCGGGCCGAACGGTGAGCTTTCCATCATCCTTTCCCCCGACGAACAGCCAAGCAATTGGATGCAAACCGATCCGCGCGGTCGGCTGTTTACCATTCGCATCTATCAAAGTGACTGGGAACGCGACACGGCCCCACCCTTTCACATTGAGCGCGTCGGCGCGGAAGGGATTTCGCGCCCCGCCCCGACGCCGGAATTCGTGAGTCGCGCTCTCGACCGTTCGGCGAACTGGATCGAAAAAACCGCAGTTTATTGGAATGCCTATACGGAACGCGGTTGGGACCACGCGACGCCGAACGCGGTTGGCAAAGCGGGCGCGGCCAAGGGCGGCGCGGACAACATCCTTTACGGCAGTTGCTTTTGGCAGCTTGCCCCCGAACAAGCTCTCGTGATCGAATGCGATCGGCCCGACGCCGACTATTGGGGCTTCACGATTCACACGATGGGGTGGCTCGAAAGCGCAGACTTCGCGGACAGACAAACAAGCTTGAGTGGGCATCAAATGCACTTTGACCGCGACGATCGTATGCGCGTGGTGCTCGCTCATCGCGACCCCGGCGTACCGAACTGGATCGACATCGGCGGGCGAGAACGCGGCCTGCTGGTCTATCGTTGGGTATGGGCGCGCAACAACCCCATGCCCGAGGCCAAAGTTGTTGACATCGACGAAGTGCGGTCGTGCGTCCCGGCAGATCATCCGGTGATCGACGATGCCGCGCGCCGCAAGTCGATCTCACACCGTCGTGAAGTCACGTGGAACCGGTTTTTGTAGTGAGCGCTGCGACGAGGAACGAACTTTGAAGTGGCAACCGCCCCAAAGGCCCGAATGGGCAGCGCGCATGATCGAGCACGGCAACGCGCTCGGGGGAGCAG
>JASDVE010000207.1:0-928 GCA_041891195.1 Myxococcota bacterium
CGGACCCAGACCAGTCCTGCGACGGGCGATAGGTTCCGCCAATCGAAAAGGTCTCCGTCAGGGCTTCGTACTCAAAGTCGGCAATCAGGTCTTGGTTTCCTGGGGGCGTGGTTGAAATGCTTCAGCAGATCGCCGGACAGAATATGGGCGCATTCGAACCGCAATGGTGACGTCATTCGAATGCATCAGTTTTTCGAATTTCGGTTAGACTTTTTTAACTTTTGGTTCGTCACTATCAGATGGGTATGAACGACAAGCGTGAACGTCGGGGACTTGCCGAGAGATAGAAGCAGTCCATAGATACATCCGTTGCAAAACATTTTTCTGGGGGAAGTGTCAATGATTCGGTCGGCAAGCCAGGCAAGCTCACACGCATCGTCGCATCCGGTTCAACACGGTCACGGTTCTCGCGAAGTCGTTCGAGTAGTTTTCAGCGCCGCGCTGATTGCGACCTTCGCCATCGCTTTCGCCCCTACCGCTCAGGCCGTCGATGGACAGGCCGCATATGTCGATACGACGGCCTTGAACTTGCGGGTCGCCGCAGGAAGCAAAAGTGCCATCGTCGGCATCTTGCTCAAATACGACTCCGTCACGGTTCTCTCTCGCAAGAAGGTCGGATCGTCGACCTGGTACGAGATCGAGGCTTCGGGCGGGTACACAAATGGCTTTGTCTCTGCCCGCTATATTCAGTTTGGCGACGTCCCGGCCGGCGTAGTGGAAGAAGAAAACTTCGACTACGGCGCCCAGGAAACGCCAACCCTGATACGTGGACAGTTCAAGTACGTGGGCCCGAAAGCTTGTGCGGAATGCCACGAATATTCGACCGGAGAGTTTCCCAAGGGCGCATCCACGGTCTGGAAACACACGGTCCACTCAGCAGCCTATAAGACGCTTCGCAAGGACTACACGATCGAAATCGCCAAACGGA
>JASDVE010000207.1:938-4405 GCA_041891195.1 Myxococcota bacterium
CTGGCGCTGCGTCAAGTGCCACACCACCGCCTTCGGTGCCCCGGCCGAACAACTCACTGCTGGTTACTCAAATGAAGACGGTGTGAGTTGCGAAGTCTGTCACGGGCCCGGCAGCGGCTACATCGAAGAAGATCACGGCCCGAGTAACGCAAGCCGAGGCGACCTCGGCTTTCGGATTCTCTCGAACTTGACCGAGCGTCGAGAGGTCTGCACGAGCTGCCACAATGCAGCGAGCCCCACCTACAAGCCTTTCAACTTGCGCGAGTTTTCTCGCACGATCGCCCACTGGGTCGACCCGGGTGATCGGTTCTATTATGAGGATGCGGTCTCCGAGGCGACCCGACGTCAGAAGCGCGTCGACAAGAGCCGCGTCGAACGCACAAGCCTGATCGTCGCAGCCACCGTCAACAGTGCTGAACTCGAAGCAGCACAAAAAGAAGAAGCCGCCGCGGCTGCGGCCGCGAAGCGTGACGAAGAGCGCAAGGCTCGCCAAGCCGCCGCATCTAAAGCAGATGCGTCCGAGCGTGCCCGACTTCAGAAGGAACAGGCCGCAGCAGACGCAAAAGCCGCCAAAGAGGCAGCCGAAGTGGAAGCCAAGAGGAAAAACGCTGCCGCAGCCGCCGCGATGGCCCAAGCCGCCGTGGCCAAGCAGTTCGATGCCGACGAACGCAAGGCACGCGACGAGGAGCGAAAGGTAGCCGAGGCTGCCCTTGCCGCAGAAGCCGCGGCAGAAGCCGGCCGTGCAAAAGCTGCAGCCGCCGCACGCAAGAAGTCAGAAGACGAAGCACGCGCCGCGGCGAAGAACGCCACAGGCGTGGAGTCGTACTTGGAAGACGTCGACGATGTCATCCAGTTGAACACAAACGGTAAGAAGTACCAGGCCGTCGAATTCCCTCACTTGGCTCACGCTTCAAAGAAGTACTTGCCCAACGGCAACTGCAACGACTGCCATCACACCCAAGAAGGTGAAGAGTCCCCCGAGGCCTGCAGCAGCTGCCACGACATCGGCGGCGACGCTGACGAAGACACCGCCAAGAAGCGCTTCGCTCATACCAAGAACAGGGGCTTCCCTCGCAGCGACGATCAGGAAGAAACGAGTTGCGTCGGTTGCCACAAGAGCCAGAACGCCATGCTCGAAGCGGGCAAGCGCGAAGGCGAAAAGGCCCCAACAAAGTGCACCGCTTGCCATAAACGCAAGTAGTCGAGCCCACAGCGAAGCCACAGATCACAAAACCGCTGCGCTCGATCCACTCACCGTCCATGCGTAAACAACCGCATGCGGTTCACGCCGAGCCGCGCCAACGACAGCCCGGGCGCAAAACAATGGGGGAAGAGAAGAAGTCTTCACCGCATCAAGAGGCTACGGTGATTTCCTGAACGAATTTGATTCGTCCAAATGGTCGGGCCGGCGAGATTCGAACTCGCGACCTCTTGACCCCCAGTCAAGCGCGCTACCAAGCTGCGCCACGGCCCGAACGGCGTAGTGAGTAGCGAAACGCGCGGGTTCATGCACCTGGGGTGGGACCGAATCCCAGGGCCGAATGGTCAGGAATCGAATCCATCACGATCAGGGCCCTCGTATTGCGAGCCGGGGCAGGCGCTTTAACCGCTTGGATGCTGCTCAAAGCACACTTACTGCGGCTGAAGCATTTCGCGAATCGCGAGCAATTGGCTGCGAATGTTCGCGAAGGATTCCGCGGCGTCGCCGCTTGAGAAGACATCGCTTGACCTGAAGGCTTCGGCCTCGCGCTTGGTCTCCTGGGCGGCTTCTTCGAGCGCACGCCCGATCCCGAGTTCGCGCAAATGCTTCCGTGCGCCCGCAATCGTGTAGCGCTGACCGTGCAGCAGTTGTTGAATCAGCAAGATCATCTCAATGTCCTTGCGGCGGTACAGGCGCTGCTTTGAGCGCGACTTCTGGGGCGCCATCCAGCGAAACTCAGACTCCCAGTAGCGGAGCACGTAGGGCTTCACGCCGGTGATCTTGCTGACCTCACCGATGCGGTAATAGAGCTTCCCGTCCTCCGGGATCGCCCCCTTGGGAAGCAGGGACGCCACCCGTTCCTCAGTCGTTGCTTTAGAATCGAATTCAGAAACTACATTCTTCGAAGAATTGGCTTTCGCGGGCGCTCGCTTCTTACTCGAATTGGACATCAAACCTCTCGCGACTCGTTTGGGTTTGTCGTTCACCGACGCACAATCGAGGTTGTGCCTTGGACGCACACATTTTGCAACCTGTTTTGGTGACAGAATACGCTTAGGTGTCGTTCAGATCAGCGTTCGATCGATGAAGCGCGGTGCCTTCACGCGCGGGCGAGCGGTTCGCAATGAGCGGAAACTAGCTCTCGCTGCTTCCTTCGGAATCATCCGAATGGGTGGCGTCGCTTGCCGAACCTTCGACTTCGTCGTTGAGGATGTTCTTGAGGACTAGGCTCGGCTTGAAAGTCAGCACGCGTCGCGCCTCGAGGAGGATCTCTTGCCCGGTCTGGGGATTGCGCCCTTTCCGTGCGTTCTTTTCACGAACGACGAAGTTGCCAAAGCCAGAAATCTTGACCTTCTCACCTTCGGCCAAGGTCTCCTTCATGATGTCGAATACCTTCTCGACGAGCTCCGCAGCTTCCTTCTTAGAAAAGCCAACTCTTTCGTAAATCTGCTCGACGATTTCAGCCTTCGTCATCCCGTCTCCCTTTCGAGGGGGCCTGCCGACCTGGGTGCCCTCGAATCAACTGCGATTGCGTCCTGCTTCGGTTTCGCTGCCCGTTTCGCACTTCCTATGTATTATCGGCGGCAGGCTAGCCCAACTTCCTGAAAAACAACAGCTAATTGAAGATTGACGCGAGATTCTCGTTATCCGGACCCAATCGACGGTCCCAATCCCCCGCGGAACCGATTAGGCGTACCACTCCCAAAGCCGGAGCAAAAGAACCAACGTGAGGCTCTACAACTCTGATTCAACTCCGAAACCGATCGTCACAAGTGTCGGACGGAGTGCCGGCCGACAACAAAACGGTCATCCCAGTATGAACCGCAGTAAACCGACTACGCGGCTGTGGCGTTCTTGGCGGCCTTCACAAGTTCTGCAAACGCAATCGGATCGCTGATGGCGAGTTCAGCCATCACCTTTCGGTCCATCTCGATACCGGCCGTCTTGAGGCCTGCGATGAAGCGGCTGTAGGTCATGCCCTGCTCTCGGCACGCGGCGTTGATGCGCGTGATCCAGAGCCGGCGAAACTGGCGCTTGCGCTGCTTTCGTCCGATGTATGCGTAGACACCTGCCTTGTCGACAGCTTCCCTCGCCGTACCCGTGAGCTTACTGCGCGCGCCGGTATAACCCTTGGCGAGCTTCAGTAGTCGTCTTCGGCCTTTGGCGGCCGCAATCCCTCGTTTTACTCGAGCCATCTTCGTATTCCTTCGTTTCGACTGATGCTTTGATCTGGCTGCGTCAGGCAATGCGTGCGATGCGCGCGCGG
>JASDVE010000208.1:0-4391 GCA_041891195.1 Myxococcota bacterium
GGGCAAGGTGGATCGCATCGTCGAGGCCCAGGACGCAACCCCCGAAGAACTCGAAATCGAAGAACGCAACACCGGCGTTTATATGATGAACGTTGGTCTTGTGCGTGAAGGCATCGCGAGTCTCAAAGATGACAATCAACAGGGTGAGTTATACCTGACCGACGTTGTCGGCTACGCGGTGCAAAACGGACTCAACGTTGAAGCGCTGCTGCTGGAAGATGGCGAGCAGTGTCTCGGCATTAATACCCGGGCCGACCTTGCCCTGGCGACAGAAGCCATGCGCCGTCGGATCAACGCAGCCCATATGGAAGCCGGGGTCAGCTTCGTCGACCCGAGCCAAGTCTATATAGATGCAGGTGTTGAAATTGGCGCCGACACCTTGATCGAACCCGGATGCGTCATACAAGGTGCATCGGTGATCGGCAACGGAGTGCATCTAAAAAGCCAGTGCGTGATCGAGTCGAGTCGCTTGGACGATGACGTCGTGCTCGGACCGATGGCGCACTTGCGACCAAACTGTCACCTGATGGCGGGTGTCAAAATCGGAAATTTCGTGGAGATCAAGAACTCGACATTGGGCGAAGGCACGAAGTCGGCGCACCTCACCTACATCGGAGATGCGACGGTCGGAAGTGGCGTGAATTTCGGCTGCGGAACCATCGTGGTGAACTACGACGGCATCGAAAAGCATCGCTCGACGATCGAAGACGGCGCCTTCATTGGCTGCAACTCGAACATCATATCTCCGGTGACCGTTGGGAAAGACGCTTTCATCGCGGCAGGAACAAACGTCAGCAAAGATGTCCCCGATGACGCGCTCGCGGTTGCGCGCGTAAGGCAGAACAATCTCGAGGCCTGGGTGTCGAAGCGAAACGCGCGGCGTAGTAAGCAAGACAAGGGCAAGCAAGACAAGAGCAAAAAGTAGAACGATCCCGGAAAAATCGAATCATCGAACACTGAGCGCAGATTTGCGAAGTTTGTGTCCGACGTGTCAGGAGTAAATGGTATGTGTGGAATCGTCGGCTATATCGGGCGCGAAGGAAATGCATCAGACGTCCTTATCGACGGGTTGCGTCGGCTCGAGTACCGCGGCTACGACTCGGCAGGGGTCGCGATCTTTGACGGCGACGTGATCGATGTCCGCCGTGCCGAAGGCAAGCTCAACAACCTCGAAGGCGAAATCCGCACCGCACCGATCGAAGGCCGCGTTGGCATTGGTCACACCCGTTGGGCCACGCATGGCAAGCCGTCCGAGCGCAACGCACACCCCCAACGCGCAGGTTCGGTCGTGATCGTGCACAACGGCATCATCGAAAACTATCGTGAGTTGCGGCGTCAGCTCGAAGCCGATGGTCGGACGATCGAGTCCGACACGGACACGGAATTGATCGCGCACTGCATTGAACAGTCGATCGATCAGGGAAACGACTTGCTCGCCGCAGTACGCGAAGCTTGTGGACGCTTGACCGGCGCTTATGCACTCGCCGCTTTGAGCGAGCGAGACCCCACAACGATCGTGGCTGCGAAAAACGGCGGCAGTCCCATGATCTTGGGGCTCGGCGAAAAGCAAGCGTTTCTCGCCAGTGACATCCCGGCCATCCTGCCATACACGCGCAATATGGCGTTCATCGAAGACGGCGAGTTCGCAGTACTTCGGGAAAGTGGCATCGAAATTTTTTCGTCCACTGGCGCGCCGAGCCCACGCGAGTTCAAGACGGTGCTGTGGGATCCGATCTCTGCCGAAAAGGGCGGCTACGACCGCTTTATGCAGAAGGAGATCTTCGAACAACCCCGCGCGATCACCGACACGATCGGCACGCGCATCGACGAGACAGAACTCGACATCGATCTCGACGGCATTGCGCTCGACCCGGCATGGACGAACAATCTGAGCCGCATCAGCCTCGTTGCATGCGGCACCGCTTCGTACGCGTGCATGGTTGGCAAGTACATGATCGAGCACATCGCCAAAATTCCTTGCGAAGTCGATCTCGCGAGCGAGTTTCGGTATCGCAATCCCATCTTGAACGACCGCTGCATCGTGGTGCCGGTTTCTCAGTCGGGCGAAACTGCCGACACCTTGGCGGCCCTTCGCGAAGGCAAGAGACAGGGAGCACGCATCATCTCGATCACGAACACGCGCGACTCCACAATTGCCCGGGAAAGCGATGATGTTCTGTACACCCACGCGGGGCCCGAGATTGGCGTTGCGTCGACGAAGTGCTTTACCGCGCAAGTCACTGCGCTCTACTTGTTCGCCGTCAAACTCGCAATTGTGCGCGGCCTCCTCGACCGGAGCGAACGCGAACGTTTGCTACGAGAACTGACGAGTCTGCCCCGCATTGTGCAGGAAACCCTCGCCCTCGATGAGCAAATTGAAGAGCTCGCGCACAAGTATTTCAAGAAGAGCGACTTCCTGTTCCTTGGGCGCGGCATCATGTTCCCGATTGCACTCGAAGGGGCTCTCAAGCTCAAGGAAATTTCTTACATCCACGCCGAGGCGTACGCCGCAGGTGAAATGAAGCACGGCCCCATCGCATTGATTGATGAGAATATGCCTGTCGTCGTTATTGCGAATAAGGGCCCGCTCTATGACAAGCTGATCTCAAACCTCGAGCAGGTACGCGCGCGCGATGGTCAAGTAATTGCGATTGCAACCGAGGGCGACACCGAAATCGCCGACAAGGCGAACGATGTCATCTACGTACCCGACCTCGGTGATTTCCTCACATCCATCATCGTTTCGATTCCGATGCAGTTGTTCGCCTATCATGTCGCGACACGCAAAGGCACCGACGTTGATCAGCCGCGTAATCTCGCAAAGAGTGTCACGGTCGAGTAGTGCCGCACTCGGGAAAAGCCCCCGGGTGAAGCCTTGGTGTCTGGGTTAGCTTCGGCGCGATGGCTGTTGTGGGATCCAACGCACGCGAAGCGCCAAAAGCGCGGATAGACGACCTTTGGTCGTCCCCTCGAACTCTGCCCGCAATTGCGCTGCTCGCGATCTCACTGCGCGCTGTCATGGCAGTCCGCACTTCGGTGATGTTCGAAGATGGCCCGCATTTTATCGAAGTTGCGGCGCGGTTTTCGAGCGGCGACATCGCGGGCGCTCTCGCGCACCCCTACCACCCGCTCTACTCGGCACTGATCGCACTCGTCAGTTTCGTGACAGGCAACGTCGAAGTCGCCGCGCTCGCCATTTCAATTTTGGGCGGCACAGTGGCGGTGGTGGCTACGTACATCTTCTTGCGAGATGCGTTCGATCAAAGAGTCGCCGCATTCGGTTCGCTTCTATTTGCGATCTCACCCTACGCCGTACGCTTCACCGCAGACGTGCAGAGCGAAGGTCTTTACCTCGCATTTTTCGTGTCAGGGGTGGCTCTTCTTTACCGAGGCGTAACGCGTGACGACACGCCACTCCTCATCGCTGCTGGGTTCGCGGCGGGTTTGGCTTATTTGACGCGGCCCGAGGGCGCGGGACTCATTGCGGTGGGGGTCATTGTGATCGGCCAGCGCTTTGTGTCGGGTCGTCTTTCATTGGCGCGCGCGGCGAAATTAGCCGCAGCGCTGTGTGGAAGTGGGCTTGTCGTTGCGGCTCCGTATCTGTGGGCCCTTGCGGAGAACGACACCGCGGTTTTTTCCGGCAAGAAGAGCTTGTTCCGCATGCTGGGGCTCACCGCAGAAGCCACACCTTCATGGTGGATCCTCGGCGGTTTACTGCTGCTCGCGCTTGCGTTCGGGCTTCTCGTCGTTCGTCGCAGAGAATCCGTCAACCACTTTCCAGGCGGGATAATTGCCGCGACCCTTATGGCACTTTTAGTGGGGCAACTCGCGTGGGCGGGAGAAGCCAATGTATTTGCGTCGGTACTGGTTTCGACGCTGCGACCCGAAGTTGCTGTTTTGGCCGTGCTCGGGTTGGTTGCCCTTCGCCGCATAGGCACCGCTCCGCGGGACACGTTCATTGCCGTTGCTCTCATTCTTTATGCCGCGGTCTTGGTTGCCTTGCTCTTGAACTACGGCTACTTGAGTCGTCGTCACGTCATGCCGCTCCTCCCACTCGCGCTCGGCTATGCAGGCATTGGCGCCGTATTTCTCACGGAAGCGATTGCCGAGCGGTTTTTCAAATCCCCCGCCGACCGGCGCGTAGGTTTTTTGATGGTGGGTCTCGCGGCCCTGCTCGTCGTGGGGGCGACGCCAAAAACCCTTCACGATCACCGCAAAGACGTGGTTGCCCAACGGTTGGCGGCCGAATGGCTCAAAGAGCAAGACCTTGCGCCCGGCAGAGTCGCGTCAAACAAACGCCGTACTGGCTACTACGCCAACCGACCCTGGCGATCGCTTACACGGGGAAGTGCGATGCGAAAAATGGATGAACTCGCGCGGGAGCGCGTGCG
>JASDVE010000209.1:0-4385 GCA_041891195.1 Myxococcota bacterium
GCTTGTTTCGGCGCCGAGATGCCACTTGCCGAAGTGCCCCGTCCGGTAACCGGCGTCGTTCAGAAGCGATGTGATGGTCGGGACATTGCCAAGACCAAAGTCCCCCGTGTAATTTGCAAAACGTGCGGGAAACACTCCGGTCATGAAGCCAGCTCGGCTCGGAATGCAAAGCGGACTCGCCGCGTAAAAATGCTCAAAGCGCGTGCCGTCTTCTGCCAACCGATCCAGGTTCGGTGTGAGCGCGTAGGGGTGGCCATAAGATCCCAAGTCTCCGTAGCCGAGGTCGTCGGCGAGAACGAAAACAATGTTGGGCCGATCGTCGACTTCCGACTCACACGCGACCATCGTGGCGGTCACACTCAGAAGTGCTGCGCAAAGCAGCCCGATCGAATCTCGCGCGCTCAACGGCCTGGCCTCCTCTTGTCGTGCCCCACGGATGAACTGCGCGAGTACCGCACAGCATCCTAGCGCGAGCTAGCCAAGTGCCTCGTTGAGATGTTCGAGATGGACCGGCTCACTCGCAACAAGCAACGTTTCGGATGCGCCCTGCATGTCGATCGGGAAGTCCACCCCGCCGGCAGCTTGCACCATCGCCCCACCTTCTCGCGAAATCAAGACGCCGACGCGGCCGCGAATGCTAATGCCGAGCAGCCCCGGTGCCTTGCGCACGCCGGCGCACACCCCCTTGAGGAGCGGTGCCACGCTAACCGCGCCACCGCAGGCGGGAATGACTTCATAGTCGCGCTGCCTCAAGGCCTCAGAAACTTCTTCGGGCATACCGTGGGAAACCAAGATGCGATTGCCGTCGGCGGTCGCCTTAACGGCTCGGCGCGATCGGCCCGCGATCGTCGCGTAAGCGCCTTGTCCCGATGTGGCGTCAAACGTCACCCCTTCGCGCGGAAGTGCGACCAGCGAAGCTCGGTAGATCTCGCGAACCGCAAGCCCGACGATCACCGCGTAAGGGCCACTGGCTTCAAGGTAAGAGCGAAGCGTGCCGTCGATCGGGTCGATCACGACTCGTGCGCGCGAATCCTTCGGGAACGCATCGACCGTTTCAGTGTCTTCCTCAGCGGCGAGGCAGACGTCGGGAAACTGCTCGAGCAACGCCTTCAACACGATCTCTTGGGTGCCGGCGTCCGCGATCGTCATGGCTTGCTTGACGGCGGTCGACTCTTCGAGCTTCGGAGCGTTCTGGACGCGACCTTCGAGGCTGCGCGCTAAAGCGCCGGCGGACGCGACCGCGGGACCCATCGCCTCGACAAACCGATCTACCCAATGCCCGTCGGCCAACTCAGTGGACATGTTGTTCGCGCACCTGAGGACTCCAGCAATGGCGCTCTCTTCAACGACGAATAAGGCAGGAGCGCGAAAACCCTATGGCGACCTTTATACCTGATCGCGCTTCGGACTTCCGCGCTCCATTTGCCTCACCCCCCAGTAAGCACTGAATTTTCTCGGGTCGCGACGACATGTCAATTTTCGCTCGCTTGCCCGGCAGCTCGCGCCGGGCGTGCGGCCTAGGCGTCCACGGGGTGGACTCCTAGCTGCAGCCGCTCGTACTGCCGCAGTTTGGACACTTGTAGCAAGCGCCGTTGCGAATCATGATCGACCCACAGTCCATGCAGGACGGCGCGTCACTTTGGTTCACAAAACTTGTCGCGGAGGCCTGTCCCGAAGTCCCTTCGGAGCCCCCGGCAATTGCGCCCCGGGCCGCTTCGGCCGCCGGCGGCGCGATCGCCAAGGCGCCTTCAGCCGCGTCGGCCTCCGTTTTTTCGAGCTCGCTAGACAGGTACCGATTGCCGAGATACCGAAACACATAGTCGGTAATCGACTTGGCGATCGGGATGTCTCGGTTGTTGGTAAAGCCCGAAGGCTCGAACCGCGTGTGGCTGAACTTGTCGACCAGGGTGCGGAGAGGAACGCCATATTGAAGCGCCATGGACGTCATGGTGGCGATCGTGTCCATCAAGCCCGAAACTGTGCTGCCTTCCTTCGCCATGCGGAGGAAGATCTCACCCGGCATCCCGTCGTCATACATGCCAACGGTGAGGTATCCCTCGTGACCCGCGATCGAGAACTTGTGGGTCACCGCCGCTCGCTCGTCGGGTAGCTTGTTGCGGTGCGGCCCTGCGGCCATCATCGTCGCACCAATCGCTGACGTAATCGGCGTAACGTTGTCTTTTGTGTCACGACCGGTATTGAGGGGCTGCGTTCGCTTGCTGCCGTCGCGGTATACCGCGAGCGCCTTCAAACCAAGCTTCCAACCCTCAACATATGCCGCTACCACGTCATCGGCGGTGGCATCCTCTGGCAAGTTGACCGTCTTACTGATTGCACCTGAAAGGAAGGGCTGCACCGCCCCCATCATCCTGAGGTGTCCCATCCAGTCGATCGAACGGGTGCCCTTCTGTGCCCGGAACGCACAGTCGAAGACCGGCAGATGCTCATCCTTGAGCGCATCCGCCCCTTCGATCGTCTCATGCTCGTCGATGTGCGCCAGGATCGATTCGACATCTTCAGCCGAGTAGCCAAGACCGATCAACGCCATGGACACCGTGTGATTCACGATCTTGAGGAAACCACCCCCCACCAGCTTCTTGTACTTCACCAGTGCGATGTCGGGTTCAACGCCCGTCGTGTCACAATCCATCATGAAGGCAATGGTGCCCGTCGGTGCGAGAACGCTGATCTGGCCGTTGCGGTAGCCCGCTTCTTCGCCACGCGCGAGCGCTTCGCCCCAGCTCTCGACCGATGCCTGATAGAGATCGTCTGAGATTCCCGCCTTCGGAATTTCAGTTGAAGCGTCTTTGTGCATTCCGATCACTTCAAGGAACGGCACCTTGTTTTCCGGGTAGTGCTCGAAGGGGCCAATCGCGGCCGCGATCTCGGCGCTTGTCGTATACGCCTGCCCACTCATCAGAGAAGTAATCACTGCGGCGACGTTGCGTCCCTGGTCGCTGTCGTAGGGCAGCCCCGAAGACATCAAGAGCGCGCCCAAGTTCGCGTACCCCAAGCCAAGGGGACGATAGAGGTGGCTGTTCTTCTCGATGAGCGACGTCGGGTAGTCGGCGGGATCGACGATGATTTCCATCGCCGTGATCGTCGTCGACACGCCTGCGCGGAAATCCTCGACCTCAAAGTTGCCGTCGTCATCGACGAAGGTCATGAGATTCAGGCTCGCGAGGTTGCAAGCCGTGTCGTCGAGGAACATGTACTCGGAGCACGGGTTGCTCGAATTGATGCGCCCCGACACCTTGACCGGGTTCCACTTGTTGATCGTGGTGTCGTACTGCACGCCCGGGTCGCCACAGATGTGAGTGGCTTCGCCCATGGCGTTGAGGATATCCATCGCCCTGTAGTCTTCGACCGGGTCGCCCGTCTTCACCGCCTTGGTTTCGTAGCGGCCGTCTCGCTGGGCGGCCTGCATGAAGCTGTCGGTCACGCGAACCGAGTGGTTCGCATTCTGAAAGAACACCGAGTCGTAAGCGCCGCCGGGGACGTTGAAGCCGCCTTCATAGCCCGCGTCGATCAACGACCACGCCTTCTGTTCCTCCGAAGACTTCGAATGGATAAAGTCGAGAATGTCGGGATGGTCGACGTTGAGGATCACCATCTTCGCCGCGCGACGGGTTTTGCCGCCGCTCTTGATCACGCCTGCGAAGGAATCGAAGCCCCGCATGAACGAAACCGGGCCCGAGGCCACACCGCCGCCCTTGAGCGTTTCTCGTGAAGAACGGATCTTGGAGAGGTTGCTGCCTGCGCCAGAGCCACCCTTGAAGAGCATCGCTTCGGTTTTGGCCAGATCCATGATCGATTCCATGGTGTCGTCAACCGAGTTAATGAAGCACGCGCTGGCCTGCTGGGGCGTTCCGTCAACGCCGAGGTTGAACCAAACGGGGCTGTTGAACGCGACCTTCTGATTTACCAGCAGGTAGGTGAGTTCGTCCGCAAAGGCCTGGGCGTCGTCCTGGGTTTCAAAGTAGTCGTACTTGCTGCCCCATTCGCGAATCTTGCCGACAACGCGGCCGATCAATTGCTTGACGCTGGTTTCACGTCCGGCGGTATCGAGATGGCCGCGGAAGTACTTTGACACCACGACGTTGGTTGCGAGCTGTGACCATGTCGCGGGGATCTCGACGTCGTTCTGCTCAAAGACGGACTCGCCGCTTTCGTTCGAGATCTTGGCGGAACGAATTTCCCAGTCGACGGAATCGAAAGGATCTTCACCTGGACGTGTGAAGTGACGTGTCACGGTGATCCCATGCTTTGCACCTGCGCGAACCACCTGCTTCGATCCAACTGCGCTCAAGCCACCTTTGCCCTTGGTCGATGCTTTTTTCTTGGCTTTTTTCTTGGCTTCGTGATCGGCTTGGCCCTTGGCCTTC
>JASDVE010000210.1:0-4378 GCA_041891195.1 Myxococcota bacterium
CGGACAAGCAGTGGCGGCCGCCGCACTGCCGGTGCTTTCGCGCTATTACGCCGAGAACCGTGAAGATCAGCTAAACGGTTTGCTCAACCGCACCTTGGTGAACAGCGTGGGCCTTGCGCTGCTCGCCGCCGGTGGCTTCTACGTTTTCGCGATGCCAATCGTCGAAGTCGTGTATCAGCACGGTCGCTTCGATGCTGACGCCGCATTCGGCGTCGGGGTGCTACTCGGTATTCTGAGCCTTGCAGTGCCGGGCTGGGTCACCCAACAAATTGCCGTGCGTGCGTTCTACGCCCGCGAAGAAATGTGGCGGCCGATGCTGCTCGGCACGGGACTCGCCCTTGCTGCCTTTCCCGCTTACTACGTGCTCGGAAATGACCTCGGCGCCGAAGGACTGGCGTGGGCGGGCGTCGGTGCGATAACGGTAAACGCGCTCGCCACCGTAGTCTGGGCGCAATCGCGGTTCGGTGGACCGAGTCTCTCGCAGTTTACAAAAGGCTTGCTGCGCTCCGGGAGCGTCACGTTGGTTGCGGCTGTGGCCGCGGGCGTAGCGGTGCAGACCCTCGAGATTCCAGGCGGTGCATGGGGACTGCTCGCAGTTGGCGGCGGGATCTATCTCGTCGTGGCTCTGGTGCTCGGCCGACTCGTTGGCGAAGCTGCGGTCTGCAACGTGATCCTCAGTCGCGTGATGAAACGCACCGAGCCTGAGCCCGCTCCGTGAGCGCGCGCCGCTGGGAATTTTGGATCGACCGGGGCGGAACTTTCACGGATTGCATCGGCTTGGATCTTGAAGGCGTGCTTCACACCACCAAAGTGCTGTCGAGCGACATTGCACCCCGTGAGGCGATCCGTCAGCTCCTGGAGCGTAGTGGCACCATCGCAGCGGGCGAACCGTTGCCTCAATGCTTGGTGAAGCTGGGGTCCACGGTCGCGACCAATGCGCTACTCGAACGGCGCGGCGCTCCGACACTGCTCGTCGCAGACCGCGGTCTTGGCGATGTGGTTCGCATCGGGACCCAAGAACGTCCGCACCTGTTCGAGTTGGACATCGCTCTCCCCGCGCCGCTCCACACTCGCACTCTCGAAGTCGGTGGGCGGGTGAGCAAGGGCGGAGTTGTTCTTGACGCTCTCGACGAAGTCGAAACGCTTCGCGGGTTCGAACAGGCGCGCTTGGATGGCGTGACCTCCGCCGCGATCGTGATGATTCATTCGTACGCCCACCCGGAAACCGAATTGCGCTTGCGCGAACTCGCCGAGCAAGCGGGCTTTGAGTTCGCCGTTGCGTCCCACGAAGTGGCGCGGGAACTAGGTTTGCTCGCCCGGGGCGAAACGACTGTGGCCGACGCGTATTTGACCCCGCTGTTGCGGCGCCACGTGGACGACCTCGCTGCCGCGCTTCCCGGTTCGCAGCTCCGTTTTATGCAGTCGTCCGGTGGGCTCACGGATGCGGTGCGATTCCGCGGACCGAACGCGCTGCTCAGTGGTCCGGCTGGGGGTGTCGTGGCCGCGGCCAAAGTGGCAGCCGATGCAGGCTTTCGTCGCGCGATCGCGTTCGACATGGGAGGCACGTCCTCGGACGTCTCTCTGATCGAAGACGGCGAAGTGGACCGCACCTTCGAGACCGTGATCGGAGGCATCCGCGTCAAGGCGCCGATGATGCGCATTCATACCGTGGCGGCAGGGGGGGGATCGCTCTGCCAGTTTGACGGGGAGAGCCTGAGTGTCGGGCCCGAAAGCGCGGGAGCTTGGCCGGGCCCCCTCTGTTACGGGCGTGCTGGCGACAGTGGAAAGAGCGCGGCGAGTGAGCTGGCGCTCACCGATGTAAACTTCGCCTTGGGTCGGGTTCAACCCGATCGCTTTCCGTTCGCCCTCAACGAGGCGCCGGTAAGCCAAGCTTTGGATCGACAGCGCGAACACTTCGAAAAGGCCGGGGTGCCCCGCAGCGCCGATGAGGTCGCGTCGGGCTACATCGAAGTCGCGAACGCCAGCATGGCCCAGGCGATCGCCCAAGTTTCTGTTGCCAGGGGCGTCGACCCCCGCGACCACGTGCTCGTCGGCTTTGGGGGGGCCGCGGGCCAGCATGTCTGTGCCATTGCGCGTTTACTGGAACTTCCGAGAGTCATCCTTCACCCTTTGGCGGGTCTTCTTTCTGCGTATGGGATCGGGCTTTGCGACGCGACCTGGGACGGGCAGCGCGACGCAGGACGCGCACCACTACCGAGTGATGGTGCGCCGATCGCGCCTTCGACCGTCGCACTCTTCGATGAACTCGAAGCGACTGGCCGCGCAACACTTGAAGCCGAGGGTGAGAACTCGGCGTTGATACGGGCCGAGCGCTGGCTCGATCTACGCTACGCCGGGACCGACGTCCCGCTGTCTTTGCGTGAGCCCGAAGCCGAGGCCCTTGCAGCAGATTGGCGAGCGGCATTTTCCCGCGAGCATTTGCGACGCTTCGGGTATGAACGCGCGGGCCACGCGATCGAAGTTGTGACCGCGCGCGTGAGGTTGGCTTCCCCTGCCCAGGCTGGAGCGCTCGCTGAACAAGCTGAGTCGGGGGCCAAAACGACGCCTGAACCCATTCGTGAAGAGTCGGTCTACTTCGCTGGGCTTGGACGCGTCCCGACCCCGATCTTGAATCGAGAATCTCTCGGCCTAGGAGTCGAAGTCCAAGGGCCGGCACTGATCCTCGAAGACGCTGGCACCGTCGTACTCGAACCCGGTTTCAATGCGCGGGTCGGCGCGAGCGGAGTGCTTGAACTTTGGCAGCCTGAAAGCGTGGTCGAAAGCGGGAGCGAAGTTGCCGCCGTCGACTGGGAACGCGTCGACCCGGTGCGGCTCGAAGTCTTCGGGAACCGCTTCATGTCCATCGCCGAACAAATGGGCGCATCGCTACGCAACACCGCGGTTTCGACGAACATCAAAGAGCGTCTCGACTACTCATGCGCGGTCTTCGACAAAGACGGGGGGCTCGTCGCAAACGCACCCCACATCCCGGTCCACCTTGGCGCGATGGGCGAAACCGTGCGTGCGGTTCGCTTGAAATTCCCCGACCTCGAAGACGGCGACGTGGTGGTGACCAACGATCCGTTCGAGGGGGGTTCGCACCTGCCCGACATCACGGCCGTAACACCGGTCTTTTTAGGCGACACCGAAGCAAGTGTTTCAAAATTCTATGTCGCGAGCCGTGGCCACCACGCCGACGTAGGCGGAACAACGCCCGGTTCAATGCCACCCGATTCGCAGACGCTTGAGGAAGAGGGCGTTGTGTTGAATGCATTTCGTCTCGTGTCGCGTGGTGTGTTCGACGAGACCGGTTTGCGCGAAAGACTCGCGGGAGCGCGGTATCCGGCGCGCCGCCCCGACGACAATGTCGCCGACCTCGAGGCCATGGTGGCGGCCAATCGTGCCGGCGCGCGATTGCTCGCGCGCTTTGTCGCTGAGCAAGGCTACGAAGGCGTGTCTACGACGATGGGGCAGCTCCAAGACGCAGCAGGACGCAGAGTCGCGCGGGAAATTGGCAAACTTGCAGACGGCGAACATCGCTTTGCCGACCGCCTCGATGATGGGACCGAGATCAAGGTTTGCCTCACGGTGCGCGGCGAGGGCATGAAAATCGACTTTGCAGGTACGGCATCGGCGATGCTGGGCAACCTGAACGCGCCACGGGCGGTCGTCCATGCCGCAGTAATTTACGTGCTTCGCTCGTTGGTCGCCGAACGCATTCCCTTAAACGGGGGGTGCCTTGATCCGGTCGAAATTCTAATTCCACCGGGCTCTTTGCTTGACCCGCCTCAGGGCGCAGCGGTGGTTGCCGGCAACGTCGAGACGTCGCAACGCGTGGTCGACGTACTGCTCGGAGCGCTGGGGATTGCTGCCGCGAGCCAGGGCACCATGAACAACGTGACGTTCGGGGACGAGAGCTTCGGCTACTACGAAACGATCGGCGGCGGCGCGGGCGCAGGGCAGGGGTTCGATGGCGCATCCGCAGTTCACACCCACATGACCAACACCCGGATCACCGACCCCGAAGTGTTGGAAGACCGCTACCCGGTAAGGCTTGCGCGCTTTGCGGTGCGCGAAGGGTCCGGTGGCGCAGGTAAATTCGTCGGCGGGTGCGGGATCGAACGCTGTTACGAATTCACGGCCCCACTTCGCTTCACGTTGCTGACCGAGCGTAGATTGAACGCGCCCTATGGACAGGCGGGCGGAGCCCCGGGCAGGAAGGGGCGCAACACATGGCTTCGCGCCAACGGAGAAGTCGAAGAACTTCCCGGGCGTTGTTCGGTCGACGTTGCACCTGGCGACCAATTGAGAATAGAAACACCCGGTGGCGGTGGCTTCGGAGAACCCGAAGCGAGTTGATCCCTGGTTTGCTTTGCAC
>JASDVE010000211.1:0-3959 GCA_041891195.1 Myxococcota bacterium
TTTCTGGGGTCGGCGATTCACGACACTGCACAGGTCGCGGGTGCGGGGCTGCTCTACGCCCAGCAGTTCGGTGACACCTCAGCGCTTGAATCGGCAACCGTGACGAAGTTGGTCCGGAACCTGTTTATGGTCGGCGTGATTCCCTTGATGGCGGCGGTCTACCACGGATCATCTGAGAGAAAGGACGAAGTCGCGAAGCCTTCGGTGCGACAACTGGTACCGTTCTTCGTGTTCGGGTTCATCGCAATGGCGTTTGTTCGGACGCTGGGTGATGTCGGCGAGCGGCCGTTTGGGTTCCTCGATCCCGACGTGTGGGCGCTTGTGATCAAATCCACATCAACGGTGTCTACGTTCTGCCTCACCATCGCGATGGCGACGGTTGGCCTCGGGACCAACTTGCGGCGCCTGCAGATGCTGGGCTTGAAGCCACTCGCAGTCGGGTTGGGCGCGGCCCTGATCGTCGGAACGGTTGGCGCGGGGATGGTCAAGCTGATCGCCCCAAAGATCGGCTAGTGGATCGACATGGTGGTTGTCCTGGGGAGACTTGTTGCGCGACTTCGGCGTGGGAAACGTCTCGATGCACCACCCGTTCACTCAGCTTGAGTGTCGTCGGAAGGTTTGACCGGAAGCGATGCGGTGAAATATCATCGCGCTTAAGTGGTTTAGGGGACTTCACTCTGTCGCAGACATCGGGAAGGCGACTAAACAACATGGGATGCGGCTTCGCGTATCGCGGGTTGATCCGAGTACGTTTCTCATTCATTATCCAAGCCGCGGATGGAGACTCTGTCGCCATTCATAAACACGCGAATGAGGCGAGTGAATCGTGACGGATGACAATCCTGTGTCAGAGTCGACGTCACAGTCCGCTTTTGGGTGGATCGCTTCATACTTGCTTGTGATCCCGTTTGCGTGGCGCGGATTTTTGTGGGGTGAACACAGCCCCTTCGCCGGCGACATCCGCCACTACCATCATCCGATTACTCAGGAACTGGCGCGTGCGTGGCAAGAAGGGCGCTTCCCACTTTGGTCTGATCACGCGTTCTTGGGCATTCCGTTCTTTGCAGACCCACAGACAGCATTGTTTTATCCAGGCACACTGCTTCCTGCGCTTCTGGGCCCTCATTGGGGCTATGTCATCTTTCTCATCGCGCATTCGCTTCTCGCAGCGATCGGGATGTTTGGGTTGATGCGATCTCATCAGGTCGACAACCTCGCCGCCTGGTGTTCGGGTCTGATAGTGGCGCTCTGCGGATATTTCGCACACGAAGCACAGCATCCTGGGTTGTTCGCGATCTTATGTTGGATTCCTGCTTGGCTTTGGGCGACGTATCGCTTCATGCGGAGGCCAAGCTGCCTCGGTGCGGTCGGGGCTGCCGCAGTGGTCGCGATGATGATCTTCGCTGGGACGCTGCAGGTCCTGTTCGGGGCCCTGGTTTTTTACGGGCTCTACGTTCTGGGGGTCACAGCAGACATTCGCGTTGAATTGGGAACTCGCGTTGCTGGCAGGCGATTCGGTTTGATCTTTGCCACACAGTTGCTGGGACTGTCACTTGCGGCTGTGACTTTGATCCCTGCCGTTGAACACCTGCCCTCGACCGCACGCGCGCTTGGGATGACGTACGAGTTCGCCTCTATGGGGTCCGTGCATCTCGTCGAGTGGCTGGGCATGTTCGTCAACGGGAGCGCAGGATGGCTGGGGGCCGGGATGCCTCTCGATCACGAAGGCGGGTCTTTCTACCTTGGGTCGCTCGCTTTGCCACTGCTCGTTGTCGGACTGTTCTCGCAGCGAAACGGCGTGACAAGCTCCGTCGCCATCGCTGTAGTATTACTCGTGCTCATCGCGATGGGTCGTTACGGCGGCGTCCACAGTTGGCTGTTCGAACAGAGTCCAGGACTTGTCGGCGGACTTCGCGGGATGGGGCGCGCGCTGGGTCCCGCGGCTGTCGGGATCGCATTTCTCGCGGGCTTTGGGATCCAGGGTCTTGTGACACATACAGATAGACGGTGGAAGCTTGCATTCTCGGTTGCAACGGGTTTGGTGGTTGCTGTCCATGTCGCTGCCTTCATGATAAGCGGCACGTTCGCGACGTCGGCGCTTTGGTCAGCGGGGTTCGCGCTCACTGCACTCGTGGCTTCAGTCGTTGCGACCAAACGTCGCGCTCCCGAAGTCGATCCGGGCGATGCACGCGAATGGCTTGACCTTGTAATCGTTGGGCTTCTGGCGATCGACCTTCTTGTATTTGGTGCGTTGCACGGAGTGACAACCGCCAGCCCTGCACCGCCCTCGGGCAGTACAATTCCAGACACCGTTCCAGAGTTCGATGAACTCACTGCGGGCGCGTTCGACTACCAGGGCGAACGCATCATGCTTCACGGCTTCGGTCCACTCAACACACCCACCCTTCAAGGCTTCGACGGTGTGGGGGGCTACAACCCGCTCGTCACGCTTCAATATCTAGACTTCGTTCAATTGATCAATATGGGCAAGCGCTACCCACGCGAACCCATCGATCAGTTCGTGAGCGGTTCGAAGCCACAACGGTTCGATTCTCCGCTCTTCGACACGGCATCCGTGCGGTTTGTTGTGAGTACTCGGCCTGAGCGCACGCGAGGTTTGAGGAGAGTGCATCAGTATGTTGACTCGCACCTCGCGGGCTACGGTGCTTCTCTGTATCAAAACGAGGGTGCGTTGCCCCGCGCCTACCTCACGGACCGAACCCGTCGTGCCGTTGACGCGGTTGATCTAGAAAAGCAGTTATCCCGAGGTTTCGATCCCTATCGAACGACCGTGGTCGAAGGAAATGGGCCAGTCCTAAATGGGAGCGGCGCCATTCGACCCGTCGTGCGGACGCGCCATCGTCCCGAGCATCTTTCGTTTGATGTCGGCGCGAACTCGCCCTCGGTACTCGTCGTGACCGACAGCTGGCACGAGGGTTGGCGTGCCTGGGTAGACGACGAAGAAACAAGTGTGTTCCGGGTCAACGCAATGTTTCGTGGTGTGGCGATCCCCGCCGGAGCAAAGCGCGTAGAAATGCGCTTTGTCCCAACATCGTTTCAAGCCGGATCGGCGATTTCGTTCTCGGCGCTCGCCTTGCTGTTGCTGCTTGGTGGTCTCGGCATCCGTAGTCAGCGGTCGGTGTAGTCGCCGGATTTGCTCCACTTGTGTCTCCGTCTAAGTGGTACGAATACATTTTTTTCGCGATTTGGGCCAAATGCTGCACACTTCGTCGGGTGAATTGATGTCTTCTCACTCGGTCCGCTGATTTGTGCTTCCTATTCGATGCTCAAACCTGAGACAATCGGGAGGTGGTATTGGCTTCCGCTTGGGGCGGAAATGCAAATGGAGAGATGACCGACAGAGTGCTTGCGCGAACTTCCACACGCATGGATGGCCTAGGAGATAGAAAATGCCCAGAACTCTGGTGGCGAAGGCATTGCTTTTGTTCGTCGCGCTCGTGCTGGCTTGGCCGATCACGGCCTACGGCGCCGAAGCTTTGCCGCTCGCAAAGTTCGAAAAGCAGATCTATTCCCAAGGCGGTGAAGACGGCGTAATCGAAAAGATCTTCGAACTCATCGAACCTACGCAGCGGTTCGCGATTGAGTTCGGTGCGGGCGACGGACTTCACGGTAGCAACGTCCGTAGACTCTATGAGCAGGGTTGGCGCGGACTGCAGATCGAGGGAAACCCCGACGCGTTTAAGATGCTGGTTGCAAACACCAAGGCATTTCCTGGGGTCGTGAACCTCAACGCGTGGATCTGGCCAGGCAATATTGAACACCTGTTCGAAGAAGTCGGGGTTCCCGCAGATCTAGACTTCTTGGTGATCGACATCGACAGCAACGACTATTGGATTTGGAAGGTCATCCATGACTTCCGTCCCAAGCTCGTACAAATCGAATACAACGCCGCGTTCGCTCCGCCCGTGAGTGCGGTCGTTCGATATCACCCGATGTAC
>JASDVE010000211.1:3969-4370 GCA_041891195.1 Myxococcota bacterium
ACTATTACGGCGCAAGCATTCAAGCGCTCTACGAACTCGTCAAGAAGAAGGGCTATGAACTCGTTCACGCATCCGAAAATGGGGTGAACCTGTTCTTCGTCGCAGAGAAGTACTTCGATCGCTTCGGCATCGCGGATAATTCACCAGCAGTGTTCTACCGGGCTCCAGCGTTTGGCTACATGAAGGGTGGACGCGCGCCAAACGGGCGTGGCTGGCTGCCTGCCGAACGCAAGGGGCCGCTGAGTTACGAAGGTGGGCAGGTCGGCAAAGTCTTTGTCAGCCCGTCATGGTTGCACGAAGTCCCCGCGTCGAATTAACCAAGCCGGACACGATGCGCGTGGGCTGGGCTCAGACGCCTTCGGGCCGACTCCCTATGATTTTGTCGGCCTCGAGCCCGTCGA
>JASDVE010000212.1:0-3224 GCA_041891195.1 Myxococcota bacterium
AAGCCGTAAGCGAATACGACTCGGCCAGCGAGACCCCGATTTCCCTAACGGACGAACCAGCCGTTCGAACCCCCGAAGCCGATATCAGATTTGCATCGTCAGCAACCAGCGTGAATCCGCTCGACGAAACCATCGGCGCAACCCACACCGCGCCGGTTCTCGACAGCCCGCCACCTGCAGCGACGCCGAGCCCGACCGGCGGCCGTCCCGAACTCACTCCGGTGATGCGCGACCGCATCCACGACACCCTCGAAAAAGTTGCGTGGGAAGCGTTCGCCGATCTTTCCGACGACATCGTCCGCCAGCTCATGGAGCGGGTCGAACAGATCGCCTGGGAAGTCATTCCGCAGATGGCCGAGACGTTGCTCCAAGACGAAATCCGCCGCATGAAGGGCGAGGAAGGCGAATCGTAGCGTCGCCGCCCAAGTGTGACGGAGGGGGAGACTGTGATTCGGAGCGCAAGAGTTCTGTGATGCCCTAGCGCGCCATGGGCAAAATGCAGGCTAGACTCGGTCTCCACCGCATTGCCACTCTTTACTTCCACCCCCGGAGCCTTCGTGAGCGATCTGCAATTTCCGCCCGAATCAGCGTGGCGTTCCCTGCTTGAACTCGCGCTCGCGGAAGACATCGGCACGGGAGACGTGACGAGTCGCGTTTCCCTGTCTCCCGATGCGACGAGCACCGCGCGTATCGAGTCACGCCAACCCATGGTCGTCTGCGGGCTACCTCTCGTCGCCGAAGTATTTCGCAGTATTGACCCATCGCTTGAGATCCAACTCGAAACCGAAGACGGCAAATCGGTCACCGCCGACGCACCTTTGCTTCGGCTCCGTGGATGCGTGCATAGCATCATGGCGGGTGAACGATTAGCGCTGAACTTTCTCGGTCGCCTAGCAGGTGTTGCAACCTATACGCGTCAATACGTGGATGCGGTCGCGGGCAATGGTGCGGCGATTGTCGACACGCGCAAGACACTTCCGGGCTGGCGACTCCTCGACAAGTACGCAGTGCTAGCCGGCGGTGGCACCAACCACCGCATTGGACTCTTTGACGGCATCCTGCTGAAAGACAACCACATCGCAGCTGCGGGCGGCGTTCGGCTCGCGGTCAAACGCGCGAAACAAAACGCACCCGACGGCATGTTCGTCCAGTGTGAAGTCGAATCGCTTGAGCACGCACTTGAAGCTTACGAAGCCGGAGCAGACATGTTGTTGCTCGACAATCAGACCCCCGACCAACTTCGCACGATTGCCGCTGCGTGTCCCGAAGGTCTGGTGCTCGAGGCGTCGGGCGGGATCACGCTCGACAACGTCCACGAAATTTCGACAACCGGGGTGCAGCGTATTTCAATTGGCGCACTCACCCATTCGGCCCCGGTCGTTGACGTTGCACTCGAGATGGAAACCGAAGGCAAAGCGCGTGGCTAGCGAAGGCGCTACGCGGGTTCTCGACTTTCTAGCCGCCGCACCCGACCAAGCGTGTTCGGGTGCGGCGCTGTCCGAACACTTGGGGGTCAGCCGCGCACAGATCTGGAAGCATGTCGAACGTTTGCGGGGTCGCGGCTACAAGATCGACGGCGAACCTGGCGGCGGTTACTTACTAACCGGTCGCCCTGACCGACTTTATCCCGAAGAGGTTCGAGCCGGACTCACAACGAAATGGATGGCCCGAGAAATCCACTACCTCGACGAAACCGATTCGACCAATCGGGTCGCATTCGACCTTGCCCGCGAAGGTGCGACCCACGGCACGACTGTCATTGCTGAAGGCCAGACTGCTGGGCGGGGACGCCTCGGGCGCTCGTTCTTCTCCCCGAAGTATCTCAACATCTACACCTCGATCGTACTTCGACCCAAACTCGACACGAGCCAGGCCCCTACCCTCATTCCGGCGACCGGTCTCGCCGTCTCCGAAGCCATCGCGCGAACGGTCTCCGACCCGAAAACCGTCGAGATCAAATGGCCGAACGATGTCCTTGTGAATGGCCTCAAGGCCTGTGGCACGTTAATGGAGATGAGCGCCGAAGCGACCCAGGTCGACTTTGCGATCCTCGGCATCGGGGTCAACCTCAACGTTGAACGCAGCGACCTGCCCGACGAATTCCGCGAACGTGCAACCAGCCTGCGCACCCACGAAGGACACGAGATCCCGCGCGCCGAGTTCGCGCGCCAGCTATACACTCAGCTCGAAGATGTGCTCGATACGCATCAAAGCGGAGGTTTCCCCGCCCTCAAATCTCGCTATGAGGAACGGTTCGCGATGCTGGGCAAACAAATCCGTGTAAGCGACATGGACGGAAGTCAGCGGGTCGGCCTCGCCCACGGCATCACGGCGGACGGAGCCCTCGAGCTTGATCAACGTTCGGAATCCGGCGGCGAAATCGTGCGGGTTCTGGCAGGGGACGTCACACTGGTTCGCCCCGAAGACAGCTAAGCGCAGACAAGGGTTCAAACGACGAACCCGTGCTGCGACTTCATGACAAGGATTGCAGATCGTGCCTCAAACAGTTTTGCTCGTCGTCGACATCGGCAACACCAATATCAGCGTCGGGATTTTTGACTACGAATCCGGAAAAATCGCGACCCAGCTAGAACTCGCCCAGCACTGGCGAATCAGCACCCATCGCGAACAAACCTCCGACGAACTTTCCATCACCCTGCGCGCCTTGTTCGAACAAGAAAACCGCGACGCTGGCGAAGTGACGGACATCATCATCTCGAGCGTGGTTCCTCCGCTGCTGCCCGTATGGGAGCGCGCTTGTTCCAAATTGTTCGGGCGGCTCCCACAAATCGTCGGTCCCGGTATGAAAACCGGCATGCCCCTGCGCTACGAAAACCCGCGCGAAGTCGGCGCGGACCGAATCGTCAACGCTGTGGCGGCATTCGAAATGTTTGGCGGGCCGATTATCGCCGTCGATTTCGGTACGGCCACAACTTTCGACTGCGTCTCGAAGAGCGGTGAATATCTCGGCGGCGTGATCTGCCCCGGAATCCACATTTCGATGGATGCTCTCTTCGACCGCACGTCAAAGCTCCAACGCGTCGAAATCGCACGCCCGAAGAGTGTGATCGGAAAGACGACCACGAGCGCGCTTCAGTCTGGCCTGCTCTTCGGATACGCGGGCATGGTCGATTCCATGGTCGGGCGAATTCGCGAAGAGCTGCAAGACCAGGCACGCGTCATCGCCACCGAGTGGGAAGTACGCATAGCATATTTCGCTCATC
>JASDVE010000212.1:3234-4355 GCA_041891195.1 Myxococcota bacterium
GCGGCCTGGCGCGCCGGATCGCGGAAGAAAGCAGCGTCATCCAAGAAGTGGTCCCGTTTCTGACTCTCGAGGGACTCCGGCTGCTTTACGAGAAGAACCGAGCATCGAGTCGCTAGCGGGTCGCACAGGTCGTCTGAACGCGCTTCGCCCTCTGCGAAACGGCACCCGTAACAGTTCCCCGCTGCAAACAAATTTCCAATTCGCTCCCCCCGGGTTCGCGATCAAGTTCGCGCCCTGCGAAGCCGAGGGATTGGACTGGGGAATGGACTACCACGGCCCGACGATGGCCGTTTTGGTCGTCGATCTGATGGGAATTTTTCCAGGCTTACAACTCAGCGCTCGCACGCTGACCTGTGGCCAACCTCAAGCGTGAACGGGGCCAAGAAAATATCTGTGTCCGAACCGAAACCACCTTCTCAGAAAATTCGCTTGGTCCTTGGACCCGACGCAGAAAAATACGTTCGCAAAGACGCACCGGTATCCGTTCGTCGCATGGCGGCCGGCGGCGCGCTTCCCCTCGAGCCCATCAAACTCGCGAGTGTGCTCTTCGCCCTTGCCCACGACTCGGATAGCGAAGTCAAAACCCGCGCGAACACGAGCCTCGAAGAACTCCCTGAAAGCGTTCTGAGCACGGTTCTCACTGGCCCTACGCATCCCGCCATCCTTTCGTTCTTTGCAAACCACCTGCGCGAAGACGAGGCGGCTTGCGAAAAAATCGCACTCAACAGCGCGACTGAAGACAAAACCATCGTCTATCTCGCAGGACTGCCCCACCGCCGCATCGTCGACATCATCAGCCAGAACCAGGAACGCCTGATGCGCTGTGAAGACATCGTTGATTCTCTGGGCGAAAATCCGCTGACCGGTCGCGCCGTGATCGAGCGAATTCTCACCTTCCTCGGGATCAAAGAGCAAAATGAAAGAGACGACAGCGCCAACGACGACGTCGAGGTCAGCGACCAAGACGCCGAAGCCGCGGTCGCCGCGCTCTTGGGGGAAGAATATTCGCACCTCGCCAAGTATCTCGCGAGCGAAGAACAAGGCAATAAGGCCAACGCGGCTCTCGAAGGCAATCTCTTCGCGGCGATCCAAAAAATGGGCGTGATGCAGAAGATCAAGCT
>JASDVE010000213.1:0-4344 GCA_041891195.1 Myxococcota bacterium
ACCGTATTCCGTATTCACGCGCCCGGGCCGTTCGTCCAAGAAGCTTTTGCTCTTCGAACAAGGGGGCGGCGCTTGTTGGCAGGACTTCTACAACTGCAACATCCTCGCTGAAGACCAGGAGCCTCCGGGGCCACAGCAGGGCATCTTCGATCTCTCGAAAGGGAATCGCGGAAACCCGTTTCGAGACTACTCGATCGTCTATATGCCGTACTGTGACGGCTCGACGTTCTCCGGCGACAACGACGTCGTGGATCCGAACTTTCCCTTTGGCCCGGTTCGGTTCCATCGTGGCTTGCGCAATCAGTCAGCAGCGATGGATCTCGCAAAGGCCACCTTTCCAAAGGCACGACGCATCACACTTGCGGGGTCAAGCGCCGGCGGTGTTGGCGTTGCAGGCTTTTCGCCGTTCTTGGTGCGCATGAACTACGGAAAGGGAGTGAAGCTCACGGTGTTTAACGACGCCGGCCCGGTCACGATCAACCCGGATGCATTGGGTGACATTGATGCTCGCGCAGCAGACTGGGATTTTGGCAAGTTCTACCCTGCAAGTTGCACCGACTGCTCAGACGTTGGGGAAGCCACTGAGGTTATCAAGTGGCGCCTCGACAACGACTCGACAATTCGCGAGGCGTTTTACGAAACGGATTCAGATTTTACCAACCGTTTTTTCCTCGGTCTCTTGGGCGATCAGCCGAGATTCCGAGAGCTTGTCGTGGACGGACACGGCGTTATCAATGCCGAGTTCCCCGATCGATACAAGCGCTTCATCGTTGCGGGCGATGGATCTCATACGGCGTTGCAGGTGCCCCTGTTTTATACGCAGGATGCAAACGGTGTGTTCCTCAACGACTGGACCTTCTCTTTCTTGAAGAACAAGGCTTCCTGGATCGACATCGTGGAGTCGCCGCTGCTTCCCTGAATCTCAACATTCAAAGCAGCATGTACGTCTAAAACCGGCGGTTTCGTGGAGCAAGTCTCCAGGGAGCCGCCGTTTTTGTTGTCGTCGCCAACTTCCCGTGCCCCCTTTATTTTGAGACGAGTGGTGATTGGTTCAGTCCAGGTCTGCCTGAGTTTTACGTCGATAAATTTCCAGAGGAGAAGTGGCAAGTTGGTGTGCAAGTCCATTGACCCGTCGTCAAAACCCAGTTTTGTATCGGACGTCGCAGAGACAACGGAAACGTCGTTACGGATGCGCGTCCTGCTTGTCTCGACGTTCGAGGACCGAGATCCCGAAGCGAGTGGCTTCGTTGAACGGAGTCTCGCCAATTTGACGGGCCAATTGGTAGTGCTCCGTTGCCCACTGGTAGAGGTCTTGACCGTAGTCTTTGCCAAAAAACGGGAAGCCGTAGAGGCCCGTACGTTTGTGGACGAACAACACGTAGTCTGGCGGGGTGTTTCGAAAAGCTTCGACGATCGCATCACTTCCGTAAAGGCTGAACTCAGGCGGCATGAAGTTGATGTACCGAGTTGGGCTCTGCCGGCGCGCGAGGTAGTTGAGCATGATGCCTTCTGGAAAGACCGCCACGGTGGCGCCCGGGTCGGTGCCTTCGAGAAAGTAGAGCGCACGCAACACATCGTCTGCACGGAAGTCACTCATCATGACATCAGGAGCTTGCCCGACCGGCTCGCTGCGTCGCGATGCATTGCTCTCCGCACGGTCATTGAGCCCAAGGCCAACGCTAAGCAGCAACGCGAGAGCTGCTAGCTGAAACACCGGTGCGGAGCCGCCGCGCTTTTCGATCCACCTGGGGTAGTAGCCCAGGAGCGCCACGATCATTGCGAGCGTTGACGGCATTAACAGGGCAAAGCCATAGTGACCGAACTGTGTGTTTAGAAGCATTTTAATCTGCAGCCCGAAACCGAAAGCCAACACGGTCGCGGGGAGAATCAGATCGGCCCTGCGGTCGACGCTGGCGCGAAAGGCGAGCACGATCAGTACAAGCGGAACAATGACGGCGAATGGCCGAATCGAGTGAACCGCATGAACAGGCGCGAGCGGGAACCACAGGCAGGCTCCCAGAAAGACGAGGCCCGCGAGCGGAGTGAATCGATCGAGTTCAAGACGGCGCCATACGATCGAGAGCAAGAGAAGCACCGCGAGTACGACCGCGTAGACCCCGAGTCCAACACCGATCTTCGAAATGCTGTCGGCGAAGTCTCGCGTCCCCATGACCCACTGGTAGTAGGCGAGCCCGGCGACATTCGTGCCGAAGACTGCGCGGACCGGCTCGAACAGGCCGGCGGTGGCGTTTTCGAAGCCTGTTCCTACCGCGAGCCCCACAAATGCGGTTGCGATGACGAGAGCAAAGGCTCCAAGTGCCATCGCCACACTGTGTACGGGGGGCGGGCTGCTTTCGGTCCGGGTCCTTAGCTCAAGGGCAAAACCGACGAAAATGGACAGGCCGAATGCGAAAAAGACTTCGAGTTTGGTCAGGAAGACAAGACCCAGAATCGCGCCGCAAAGGATTGCGCTGCGTTTCGCTCGCCTCGGCTCGTTGCGACGCGCGAACTCGTGGAGCCCCCAAAGTGACAGCGCAATGCCGTGCGTGAGTTCGTGGGAGTAGGGTGTAAGAAAGTCGTAATTCCCAATGTTCTGAACTTGCCCGAACGCCATGGCTCCGACGAAGAAGCATGCGGCGGTGTAAGCCGCCAGGCTGCCGGCTGCACGTTGTCCGAGCTTAACGATGAAGACCACGATGCCGGCAACGATGAAAAGATTGACCACTTTAATTGTGGAGAGCCCAACCCCCGCGATCTTGAACCAGAGGGCGTGCCAATAGACCGAGAGCGGGCCATTGAAGTACGCGACGTCTCCGTACAGACTCGCGCCTTCGCTGATGCGCCACGGGGTGTAGAGCTCGCGCCCAAAATCCACCTGGACATCCGGGCCCAGAGAATAGGAACGGATTGCGGGCCATAGACCGAGCATGACAATCGCGAGTGGACCCGCGACGCGCTGCCATTGGCGATGATCGGCCTGAATCATGTCCACCTGAGAATCGACGAATGCCGCGGGTGCGCCACGCACTCGAAGCGTTTCAACGTTTGAAGGACATAGCCCACACCGCTGCGCCTCGCCCGCACCGGGCTACGCTTTCGCCAGCGTGAGTTTTTGCGTCGACAAGACTGGCTGGGACGATGCGGCGACCTCGGTTGCGGTGATGTGCCTACCTACCCGCCTCCGGTCTATCAGGGGTTTGAGGCCGTCGACGGCATCGGGCAAATCTGAGCTACCAAACTCCTGCTCTGGCTTTACTTGTCCGCAGCCGGTCCTGGTATGGCACGGCTGCTGCGAAGCGCTGGCTACCCACTGGAGAATGGCGTCGAGGTCGGGTTGCTTTTGTGATCTGCACCGGCCTCGCATTCAGTCTTCTTTGCATCAATCACGTGTTCAACTCAAGCGTGAACTGCAAAGCGCTTGAAGCAGATCGTACGTTGCGGCTAGGGCTTGACGCGCTTGATATAGCCGCGGATCGAATTCGTGTCCGGGTATCGTTCGCGCTTCCGATCGGCGATGTAGGACTTGTTGGTCTCGAGGAATTCGTCGATTGCGGCTTTGGGGCCGAGGGGCGTGTCCTGAACAATGATGTAGCTCCCTACCGAAACCATCGGCGCGTACGCTTCGAGTTCCGCGGCCACATGCTTCTTGGAATGTAGTGAGTCGAGCAAGACGAGAACGCGCTTTTTGCCCTCGGCGTGCTTGCGTGCTTGGGCGACCACTTTCGGGTCAGTTGAGCTACCGAGCAAGAAGTCGACCTTCTCTTTTACGATCGGGAGTTCTTTGGCTTTTCGTTCTCGTTGATCTTCGATGTCGATCGTCACGATGCGACCGTCAGGGTTGATGTGCTCGAGGATGATGGCCCACAACGCACTGCTGCCCCCATGGAAGGTGCCCGCTTCGATGATCAAGTCGGGTTTCACCTCGTACATGATTTCCATGATGATCCAAGCATCGGACGGGGTCTGCACCGTCCAGATCCCGAGAAACTTGTTCTTGAACACCGGTGATTCGTTCATGGCATTCGCCAATGTTTGGATCTTATCCGGCGTCAAACCATGGTCGGTGCCCATCGCTTTTTCGTACGTCGCGACGTCCTTCAATACTTCGGGGTCGAGGGCACGTTTGTCAGGCTCGGCGGCCAATGCGATCGATGCAGCCAATGAAAGGGCGGAAGCAAAAAGTATTGCAAGAGTGAGTCGGCGATAGACCGGAACAGAGCTTTTCATGATTTCGAAGGTAGCCTCAGTGTGCATCGACCTGAAGGTCGAGGCGATCATAGGGTCGTGTTGTCAACGCTTGGTGCCCGTGTACATGTTGGGCGAGCGCAGACGTCCGACCTGATG
>JASDVE010000214.1:0-4342 GCA_041891195.1 Myxococcota bacterium
GCGCTATACGCCGCGGCCAGCATGGCGTTCGTAGGAGGAACGCTTGCGAATGTCGGAGGGCATAACTTACTCGAACCGTTGATCGAGGGATGCCCGGTCGCTTATGGACCGCGACTCGATGCCGTGCGGGAAAGCGCGGTGATCGCGCGGGAAAGTGGTGCAGGGATCGAAGTCGCCGACGCCGCAGGTCTGTGCGACGCGATCGCGAACTTTGCCGCTGACGCGAAGCAATGGCGTGCGCGTGGCGAGAACGCGAAGAAATTTCTTGCGACACGTCGCGGGAGCGCGGCGAGAATTGCGAGCTGGATCGAAGCGCATGTCGGCGAGGCGGTGCCTTGATGAATTGGCCTTGGCGATCATCCGAGCCAGAGGGCCTACTCCTGCGTTTGCTGTGGCTGCCGCTCGCGATCCCTGCTTGGTTTTTTCGCTTGGGTGCCGCTGCCGATCGCGGGGGATACTTGCGTCGTGGTCCCGGTCGCCGCCGCGTCGACGCACGGGTGATTAGCGTTGGCAGTCTCTTGGTCGGGGGGTCTGGTAAGACCCCAATGGCGTCATGGCTTGCTGAGCAAATGCATCGCCGCGGTCATAAGGTTGCACTCCTGAGTCGCGGCTACGGGGGCCAGCCCGATCAAGACGTCACGATCGTAAGCGACGGCAATGCGCTTCACGTCGGGCCCAAGCAGGCCGGTGACGAACCGGTGTTGCTTGCCAGACAAGTTGCGGGGGTACCCGTCGTTGTTTCTCGAGACCGCGGACTCGCAGCATTGCGCGCGATTTCATGTTCAGGCGCCGAAGTGTTGATTCTCGACGACGGCTTTCAGCATCACCGCTTGTATCGCGATCTCGACCTGCTCACCTTTGATGCGGACTTTGGGTTGGGCAACGGAAAGATTTTGCCGCGAGGGCCATTGCGCGAACCCCTTGCGGGCATGCAGCGTGCCGACGCGATCATCGACATTGGGGGGCCGGTGTCTGCGACAGTCGAAGCCGAAATCCAACGCTTTGGCACCGGGGCCTCCCGTTTTCGGGCGCACCGAAGGCCAGTCTCGCTTGGAAATCTGCGCGGCGACGTCCGGGTTCAGCCGAGTGTGTTGCGGGGAATGAAGGTCGGCATGTTGACGGGCATCGCGCGCCCTGACTCCCTTCGCACAACCCTCGAAGCGCTCGGCGCAAGTGTCATTGCTGAGCGCATTTTTCCCGACCACCATCGTTACGTCGCCAAAAATCTGCGTGGATTGGCTGACAAAACGGAAGTATGGGTGACCACTGAAAAAGACGCTGGCAAGATCATGCCGTACTGGGCAGGTGCCGCGGATATTCGCGTATTAGGGGTGCGTCTCGACTTGGAGGATGGCGAGGCCCTCCTCGAATGGATCGAAGGTGAGTTGGGCTTGGGACGTTTTTGCTAGGAGTCTGCGCGTTCAGCCCGCGGTTGTCCGCGCTTCGAGTCGTGCGATGAAGTCTTCGATCTGTGGGTCTTGGGGCAACATCGCTCCGTCTACCTACCGGAGTTCAGCCGCGTCCGCGGTGCCGTCGCGTTCCCAATGTCCGGATGGATGGGGGTCTTCATCGAAGGTCGAGCCCCGTCCCGTGTTGGCGTTGGAGTCGGTTTCAAACGGCTAGATTCGCCTACCGCTTATTCCTGACTTGCAGCGAGCAACGCGTCGATTTTTTTCGGATCCACTCGCTGCATCAAGTGTTCAAACTTGGCGACCACGTTGCCTTCAAGCGGTGTCTGTGCGTCTTCCCAGGTAATCGGTCCCGCGCTCAGCAGGGCAGCGCCGCGCTCGGCGAGGTCGGGAAGCACGGGCGCGAGATATACCGTGATCTGGCGAAATAAATTGAGTGAAACCGTGCAGACTTCGAGCAGTTCGTCCGCGCGCTCTGGATCTTTGCGAATCACCCACGGTGCTTTGGCTTCGACGTATTCGTTCGCGCGATCGGCCAGTGCCATCACAGTGCGCAGTGCCTTGCCGTAGTCACAGGCTTCGTAGCTCGCGGCAATTTCCGTGGCGGTCGCGGCGGCCGTGGCAAACAGCCCTCCGTCGTCGGGGTAGGGCGCCAAGGCTTTGCCTTCGACAAAGCGTGCGGTGCGACTTGCGAGGTTCACCACCTTACCCACCAGGTCGGAGTTCACCTTTGCGGTGAACTCTTCGAAGTTGAGGTCGATGTCATGAACCGCACTCGACAGCTTGCTTGCATAGAAGTACCGCAAGTAGTCAGGCGACAGATGTTCGAGGTAGGTCCGCGCGCGGATGTAGGTTCCCTTTCGCTTGCTCATCTTTTCACCGTTCACGGTAAGGAAGCCGTGGACGTGAACCTTTTTCGGGAGCGCGTACCCCGTGGCCTTGAGCATCGCGGGCCAGAATAGCGTGTGGAAGTAAGCGATGTCTTTTCCGATGAAATGATGGATCTCACAGTCGTCGTTTTTCCACCAATCGGCGAGGTCGTGGCCTCCGGCATCGCACCAGTCTTGGGTCGCGCTGATGTAACCGACCGGCGCGTCTAACCACACGTAGAAGTAGTGGCCCGGCGCGTCCGGAATTTCAAAACCAAAGTACGGGGCCGGTCGACTGATGTCCCAATCGCGGAGTGGCTCAGAAAGGAAAGTTCCCTTCAGCCAGTTTGCGGTTTCGGACGGAATATGATCGCCGGTTTGAGTCCAGCTCTCGAGGAAGTCCTGGAAGTCGCGCAGTTGCACGAATAAATGTTTGGCGGTTCGCGTTTCGGGAACCGACCCGCTCAGGGTGCTCGTTGGGTTCTTGAGTTCGTCCGGGGTGTAGGTTGCGCCGCATGCATCGCAGTTGTCACCGTACTGGTCGGCAGTCTGGCATCGCGGGCATTCGCCCTGAACGAAGCGGTCGGCCAGGAATACCCCCGCTTCTGTATCGAACAGTTGAGTGACGTCTCGCTCTGCGATATGTCCGCCCGCTCTCAGGGCAGCCCAAAACTCACCGACCAACTTCTCGTTCGAAGGCGCGTGGGTGCTTCCATAATGATCGAAACAGATGCCAAAGTTCGCGAGGTCTGCCTGATGGGTGGCGCTCATGTCTTCGAGCAGCGCTTCGGGCTCGATGCCTTCTTCCCGGGCCCGAATCATGGTCGCCGTACCGTGCGTGTCGTCCGCACAGAAGTAGCGCAAGTTGTGCCCGCGCAGGCGCTGATAGCGGACCCAAATGTCCGTCTGCACGTGCTCGACCATATGCCCCAGGTGAATGTCACCGTTGACGTAGGGAAGGGCGCTGGTGACCAAGATCTGGCGAGAAGTCATGACGAAGCTGAGCCTTTGCGGTCGGTCTTGCCTGAGCGGAACAGACGGTGAATGGTGGAGGCTGACGAGCCGGGAGAATGCCTCGAACGACTCGCGGCGCCAAGGTTTTGTGTGCCCCTCGCGTTCGATTGCTGACGCTGGCCAATCGAACAGGTTTCCAACACAATGTAGGCCGATCGTTTGCGACCCGTGGCGAGCGCCAATACCTCGCCCGCGTCGCGCAACCTAAAAAGTAAATTTGAGGAGTCAAACACCATGAGTGAGATCGCCTGCAATCTGGAATTTAGTTCGTCGGTCGAAGCCGTTTGGAAAGAACTCGCCGACTACGGCGGGATCGGAGCCTGGGCTCCGGGTGTTGTGAGCTGCAAGGTCGAAGGCACTGGCATCGGAGCTGTTCGCCATGTTGAGATGCCGGGCAACACGATCATGGAAGAGCGACTCGAGTCCCTAGACGACGCAACGACCACGCTCTCGTACGCAATTGTTGGCGGCCCGCTTCCGGTCGAAAATTATCTCGCCACAATCAAGGTGTCCGCCAACGGTTCCGGGAGCCGAGTCGACTGGGGAGCGACATTTGATGCGCCCGCAGGCGTTCCCGCAGATGCGATTGCGAGTGGCGTCGAAGGGGCATACAACGGAATGTTGGCAGCGCTGAAGACTCATCTCGGCGAATCCTAGAAAGCGCGTATCACCCCAACCTTCGCACGTGGAGAGCACAAATGTCTGAGCAATATGATCTATTGGTTCGTGGTGGAACATTGATTGACGGCACGGGTGCGCCGCGGAGCGTCGGGGATGTCGGAGTTGTCGGCGGCAAGATCGCAGCCCTGGGTGACGTCAAGGGCAGCGCAAAGCGGGAAATCGACGCGTCGGGCTGTGTGGTTGCTCCAGGGTTTATCGACATCCACACCCACTATGACGCCCAGGTGATGTGGGATCGCATGCTCACCATATCTCCGTGGCACGGAGTCACTTCGGTCGTGGTGGGCAACTGCGGCTTCGGGATCGCGCCGACCCGGGAGATTCATCGCGAGTTGATTCTACGTACGCTCGAGAATGTCGAAGGAATGT
>JASDVE010000215.1:0-15833 GCA_041891195.1 Myxococcota bacterium
CCCTCGAGGTCGATCAGGGCCGCACTTGCGCCTTTGGCTTGTCCCTTCAGGTAGATATGGATGGACTGTAAGTCTCCGTGAATAACTTGATTGCGGTGCAGATCGATGATGAGCTTGGTGAGCTGCCCGGAAAGCGTCGCCGCGCCGGGGTCGTCGGACGTGATGTCCGAAACCCGGGGCCAGACTGAAAGATCTTCCAGCAACACGATCGATTCAGTCGGCACACCGTACCGGCGTTTTTCGAGAAACGCGTAGGGCGTCGCAGCATCGAGGCCGCGCAATTGCAAACCGTGACCTCCGACCCAGGCTCTTTGTCCCGCCGAGCCGCGAAAGACATCCGCGAGTTGTTTGCGCAGGCTCGTCTTTACGACTTGCTTGACGATCAAGGACACGCCGCCGACTTTGACGCGACTGACTTGAGAGCGATGGTCAAACTTGAGCATTCCCGCGCTGCCAGCCAAAGCCATGGCCCGATGTGCGGCGATCGCGGCTTGGACAGAAGCTTCGGGAAATTCGCTCTTGCGCAGCCCCTTCCAGGCTCCATCGCCGACCTCTGCAAACCCTTCCCCTGCGCGAATGGTTCTGCGCGTGCGTCCGGCGTAATACTCGACGCCACGGGCTTGGCTCGCTTGGCCGATATCTCGCAGCATCTGCCGCTCATGGGCCACGCGAAACGGCCCCAAGCCGAGAGCCGCGATCCGGAATCGCAGCCGGTTGAACTGCGACACACCTAGGTGAAAGAGGGAGAAGTCTAAGAATGCGAGATCCTGTAGTCGATCGTCAGGTTGCTTGATTTCACGTACTCGTTGCAGATCGACAAGCACGGGGCCCGAGTCTCCGATCAAGATGTTTCCGATATGGAGGTCGCCGTGGAGGTAGCCGCTCTTGTGAAAACGATGTACCAGTGCGCCTACGCTGCGCAGTAGGCGACGCTGCTCAAACGGGTAGCCGATGAGCGCTGCATCGAGGGTCTTCGCGTTCGCTACGTAACGTGTAACAATCACGGCGCCGCCACCGCGCTGTCGCCCGAAGGCAAGAGGTTCCGGAATCGACAAGCCTGCGGCTGCGAGTCGGCCGAAGGCCGCCCACTCGCGCTCAGCCGCGCTCTGTCTCGCAAAGCCCTTCATTCGTGCGATCCACCTCTCTGCGAGGGTGTGTCGAACCGTGGCGGGCAAAAAGACTTTGATCGCAACCGACGACTTCAACGCTGGCGAAGAAAGCACCACGACTTTGCGGTATTCCGATTCAGAAAGGGTTTCCGTTTCGAATGCGTCAGGTGTTTTCTGCCAGGCGTCGACGGCGTCGCAAATTTTGCCATCTCCCGAGGTCCAGGTGATCTGCAACGAGACAGGTCCAGAGCTTATCATCGCTGGATTCCGGCATATAGGGTGCGGAGCTTCGCGACGTGTTCGCTCCAATCGTGCTCGCGCGCCATCGCGAGGGCCTTCGTTCCGATCTTCTTTCGCTCGGTCGATGTCGAGAGTGAATTCATCGCGCTCGCGTATGCCGCGACGTCGTCAGCGTGTTCGATCACGGTCCCGCATTCTTTAAAGAGTTCGGAAGCTCCGACGCTACGATTGGTAATGACCGGTAAGCCCGCAGCCGCAGCTTCGAGGCAAACCAAGCCAAAGGCATCGTAACGACTCGGTAGAAGCAGTCCGTCGGCCGCGGCGTAGATCTTTTCAATGTCCCGCCGCTCGCCCAGAAAAACGACGCGATCTTCAATGCCGAGCTTTGCCGCGATCGTTCGCCACTGTTTTGGGTTGTCTTTGCCAGCGACCCAAAGTTGTGTATCAGTGTCGGCCACCCGTGCGAGCGCTTCCATCGCGATGTCGAGTCCTTTGCGGCGCCAGCCCGAGCCGGCCAATAGCCACACGGCTTCACTGCCTACACCAAGTTCAGTTCGGATTCGCTCATGTGCGTCTCCTTGGTTTTCGGGGGCGAACCGCGCGACTTCTACGCCGCAGTGAATCACGGGGAGTCGCGAGCACGGTACGTCGTACCGGTCGGCGATTTCGCGCTGCACCATGCCCGAGACACACTGCGCGATCAACTTGGGGTTGGAAAAGATGCGCCGCTCGAGGCTGAGTAGAGTTTGGTGTCGAGGAGAGAGTACGCGCCACGCCCGTCCTCTCGAACCGTATGTCTTTTGCATGTAGTCCGCGTGGGATCCGCCGCCTACGTGGAACACGTCCTGATCAAGGGTGCGGCTGAACGAATGCACCGCATCGAAGTGCTCACCCGCGAGTGCATAATGCACGTTGCGCGCGAAGGCACGAACGCGAAGGGGCTGCCAAAAAGTTGGTGTTGGGAGGCGTACTACGTTTGTACCGGGTGCGCTCTGGCCTACGCGGCACAGCACGTGAACGTCATCGCCGGCATGAACCAGCTCACGAGCAACGTTCCACGCGACGTGTTCGCCTCCGCCTCGTCCCGGTTCAAAGCGCTCGATCACGAGGGCGACCCGCATGGGTGCCGGCGTCAGCTGGAGCGTCGACGCGAAAACCAGACGCCGCCAAGTGCCGCGAGGCCAAAGGATGCGACGTCGGTCAAGCCACTCGGCCGGGCAGCCTTGCAGGCGGGGGTCGAGCAGGTGCGCCCGCGCCAGTAAGCGGCTTGGACTTTCTGCGCCAAGGTCAGTTCGTTATTCGCTTCAGGGATCGCCCGCGAATCTGTGATCTCGGGGTTGAGCGTTGCGGATGCAGATGCCGAAGAGGCGAATAACGCTGCGAAAGTCGCGAGCACGCATATCAAAACCAACCCGCGAGCGGGATGATGGTGACATCGGTTTTCATTCGCGTTTCTCACGTACATGATTGCAATGTTTCCTTGGCTTAATACCGCGAGGCTTTGAGCGGCGACTCGATCCAAAGAGGGTATCGTGCGGCGGCAGCGGGACGCCAGCGCATCGGTTGTTCATCGGTGTCGCGTACGAAAATTCTTTGTAGATTCGCGTTCTTTCCCGTCATTTTGGTGCAATTGGGTGGCAGCGCAGCCCTAACTCGTTGTGCTGACGGCTGCACGGATGCATGGCCGAATTCGGGCGGGCGTCTTCTGTGTCCGATGGGTCGAAAAATTGAGAACCGATTTCTTATGATCGGAATCAAATCACCGCTAGCGGATTCCAGAACGTTGCCGTTACCCTCCCGGGTCGCAGACGCTGCGGTGCATGAAGGAACTCGCGCCGCTCTTCGCTCGGCGAAGCAAATGAATGTGAATTGGAGGAAGACCCAGATGTTGGCCATCGAGGCGCGGAACCTTTCCAAGCGCTATGGCGATGTCGAAGCGGTGTCGGACCTTTCTTTCGAGGTCAAGAAGGGAGAGATCGTCGGTTTTCTCGGCCCCAACGGTGCAGGGAAGACGACGACGATGCGCATGCTCACGGGCTTCATCCCGGTGACGGACGGAACCGCGCACATCGCCGGGCACGAGATCTTCGCCGATCCCATCGGTGCGCGACGTTCGATCGGATATTTGCCGGAAAACCCACCGCTTTATCCGGAAATGACGGTTAATGGCTATCTGACGTTTGTCGCGAAGATCAAGGACGTTTCTCGCGCTGGGCGGAAGCAGGCCGTCGAAAGCGCGGCGGACCGCTGCGGTTTACACGACGTTGCTCACCGGGTGATTGGCGACTTGTCGAAGGGCTTCCGGCAGCGAGTCGGGCTTGCCGGCGCGATCGTCCACGATCCGCCGGTCCTGATCCTTGACGAACCCACAGTCGGCCTCGACCCCATTCAGATTCGTGAGATTCGTGGTTTGATTTCTAACCTCGCCGCTCCCGAACACGGGGAAGCACGGCATACCGTTATTTTGTCGACCCACATCATGAACGAAGTCGAAGCGATTTGTGAGCGAATCATCCTAATCAATCGCGGTCGCAAGGTGGTGGATCAGCCCTTGGCTGAATTGGTGCAGGGCGGTCAAAGCCTCGAAGAAGTGTTTGCGCGCGCAACGTCGAGAGACGAACAAGGTGACATCGCGGTGGCTTTAGGAGCCGAGGAAGCGCCGTTATGAAACACGTATTCGCGATCGCTGGCCGAGAGTTGGGCTCTCTTTTTGTTTCGCCGGTGGCCTACGTGGTCCTCACGCTTTGGGCCGTGCTTGCGGGAACCTTCTTTCTTTCAAGTTTGATCGGGTTCGACCAGCAGCTCGCCCAGGCGAGTCAGTACGGCGCTCAAGAATATCTCGAGCGCATGAATCTCAATGACCATCTCATCATGCCCTTCTACGGTTCAATGTGGATCGTCCTCCTGTTTTTGGTGCCCGCCGTCACGATGGGGCTCTTTGCCAATGAAAAGGCGAACGGTACCGACGAGCTTCTATATACAAGCCCGATCAGCATTTGGGCGATCGTGGTCGGGAAGTTCCTCGCGGGATACGTATTCGTCTTCATCATGACGCTGATCGTCGCGTTCTTTCCCGGCATCTTATTCGTGTACGGAGAGCCGGAAATCGGGAAGACGCTTTCTGGTTTGCTCGCCTTGCTGTTGGTGAGCGTTTCCTATGTGAGCGTGGGCGCACTGGCTTCTTCCCTCACCAAGAACCAACTGATCGCCTTCGTACTCACGATGGTTTCGCTTTTGGTCATCGGTCTGATGTTGCCCTTCATCGTAGAGATCGGTGTCGGCGGTGACTCAGGCGGTGGCGGCATCGGCATTGGTCCCACGATGCGGTACATCGCAACCGGGACCCACTTTGAAACCTTGGTCACAGGCGTCGTCGACACCGTGGACCTGGTCTACTTCGCAGTGGTCATGGCGGTCTGCATGGTGCTGTCAAAGGCCGCACTCGAAAGCGTGAGGTGGCGCTGATATGACGAGTTGGCCTGCACTGTTTGGGGCGCTTGGCGCAGTGACGTTCGGCTTCGGCCTGTTGTCTGCGATTTTGTCTGTCTTTCAACCGGTCACGAGTTATACGTGGGTGATTGCCAACCTTGTGATCGGCGTGTTGCTCATCGGCGCGGCCATCGCGTCGAGCCTTGATTCCCTGCGCGAGCGCATGGCGTCCGGCGAAGCTCGGCGCGTGGGCAAGTATGGCGCGAGCGCGTTGTTTGGAACGAGCTTCATTCTCGCGATCATCTGCATGCTGGCATTTCTGTCGACGCGTTATTCCACACGCTTTGACTGGACCGAACAGAAGGTCAACACACTCTCGGAACAAACCCTCGAACTCCTTGAGCGTCTCGATCAAGACGTTGTCGTGACCGCGTTCTTTAACGCGGCCGATGCGTTTTCGATTCGCGATTTGCTCGGTCGTTACGCTCACGAAAGCGAACACATCGCTCTCGAATTCGCGGACCCCAATCGCCGCCCCGATCTCGTGCAGGCAATGGGGATCGATGCGGAAGCGCTCTCGCACGGGCTCGTTCGCCTCGCGATCGGCGAAGCTCACCTCGACATCGACCAGTTCGACGAGTCGGAAGTTACGAATGCAATCTTGAAGCTCAGTCGCGGAGAAGGGCGGAAGGTCTACTTCCTCGACAAGCACAATGAGCGTCCCTTTGAAGGGGAAGCCGCGGGTGGTGGGAATGGGTATTCCCAGGCCGCCGCAGCGCTTCGAAATGAAACCTATGAAGTGGCGTCTCTGTTCTTGGCATCGACAGGTGAAGTCCCCGTCGATGCCGATGCCGTTGTGATCGTCGGGCCAACGCGGCCGTTGTTAGAACAGGAACACGCCGCCCTCGACGCCTATTTGGCGCGCGGTGGCGCCCTGATGGTCTTGCTCGACCCGCGTGCGAATACCGACATTGCGCAGGATCTCGCGAAGTGGGGTGTTGAAGTGGGCAATGACGTCGTGTTCGACGCGCGACTTGCGCTCTTCGGTCAAGCGACGAGCCCGTTCTCGGCCAGCTTCGGCGCGCATCCTATTACAGACAAGCTGCGCGATACCGTTCTCTTCCACATGGCGCGCAGCGTTTCGGTTGCTGTCGATACTTCGCTGCTTCAATCGATCGTGTACACCGGTGAAGAGTCGTGGGCCGAAACAGACCTCGATGGTTGGACGGCCAATGGTAAAGCGCAGTTTGATCCGGGCGATTTGCTGGGCCCTGTTTCACTGGCGGTCGCGGGCGAACTCTTCGTCGGGGCTTCTCAGGACAATGCCGGGAGCGACGCGGAACGCACCGCCGCCCGACTCGTCGTCGTCGGCGACTCAGACTTCGCAAGCAACGAGCTCATCGGCAATTACCAGAACCGCGACCTCTTCGTAAATGCGGTGAACTGGCTTGTTAACGACACGGACCAGATCTCCATTCGACCTCCGATCTCTCGCGCATCGCGGTTTCGCATGACGGGAGAATCGTTCGTTCGGATCCAACTGCTTTCGTTGTTCGTCATGCCAGAGTTGATCGCCATTACCGGGGTGTTCGCTTGGTGGATGCGCCGTAAGCGACCGACGAACTAGCGCGATGCAACCCCGAACCACCGTCATCATGTTTTTCGTCGCCGTCCTGCTGGGCGCGTTTGTCTACTTGTACGAAATTGAAGGTGACGTCGAGCGCGGTCGGGAGGACGAAGCCAGTCGCCAACTGTTTCCAGAAGTCGATGCGGCTGCGATCGGTTTTCTTCTGTTTCGAGCCCAGGGTGATCAACTCGTCGAAGCGATTCGTTTGGGCGAAGAGTGGCACATCCAACAACCCGTCGCGTTTCCCGGTGACGACGTCAATCTAAATTCCATCGCGTCCACTCTGGCGAACTTGACAAGCGAAACGGAAATCGAAGATCCAGCCAGCCCTGAAGTGTACGGGTTGGGTGACTCCAGTAGACGGGTGCAGTTTCGCGCTGGAGATACGAGCTTCACACTCCAAGTCGGGAACGAGGCACCCGTGGGTGGCAACATCTACGCCGCGCGGGAAGACGCTTTGGACCGGGTGTTCACCGTTGCCGCGTTTCGGGTGAGTTCTTTTGATCGAGACGTCGATTCACTTCGAGACAAACGTGTCTTGAGCTTCAATCGCGCTCGTGTGGAAAACGTTGTTGTGGGTTGGCCGGGCGGTACGGTGACGGTCGCGAAGACGGACGCCGGTTGGGAGCTCACCCACCCGTACGCAATTGCGGGCCCCGCCGACGTGAAAGCGATCGACGATCTACTTTCCGACATTTCGTTTCTGCGGGCCGAGGGCTTCGTCGATGGCACCGAAAAAGTACAAAAAGCGCTCGCCACCGAGCCGCATTTCACCGTTGCCCTCGGACTCGCCGGACAAGAAGGGGCCCTGCTCGAATTGGGACTACGAGTCGTGAGCGAGGGCGATGAAGAGAACTACCTCCTGAGTGCTGCCCACGCGAGCGCGCTCTACCGAGTGCCACGTGGCCGGGTCGACGGCTTCCCTCGCGACGTATTCGCATACCGCTTCAAAGAAGTTTCGAACTTCGATTCGCAAACTGTCGACGCGTTTGAGTTGGTCTTTCAACCCGAGTCGCTTGAACTCTCGGTGGCGCCGACGACGATCCGAGTTCAGCGCACGGATACCGGCTGGGCATCGACAGGTGATGCATGGCTGCCCGGCAAGGCAGCAGCGCTAATGGCCGAATTTTCCCGCCTCGACGCGACTTCAGTCGAAGTGGAACAGATTGTTCCAGACGAGCTCGCAGGGTTCGGCTTGGCGCCGCCGCGGGTGACCTTGCGTGCGTTCGGAGGTGAAACCGAATCTCCGTCGACATTGATTGCCGAAGTATTTCTCGGAGAACTGGATCCCGCTTCAGGCTTTGCGGCCATGGCGGCCGGGCAGGCCAAGGTTGTGCGAATCGATCCCGCGTTAGCGGAGCAGATTCCGACGTCGCTCACTTTGTTGCAGCGAAATTTCCTCGCTCCAGCACCGGACGTCCAAGAGGGCGAGGGGCAGGCCGATCAACCCGCAAGCGACGTTCCCTCACCGTAGCTGGATTCAGCGATGGGGACCGAATACCACTCGGTCGTCGGTCTCGGACACGAACTATCGCGGTTCCACTCTCAGAGCACCAATACCTTCTTTGCACTCTCGCGTTCGCGAAACCGCGCATCCCACGCGTGAATGTTTTTGTATTCGGGAGCAATGAGGATGTCCGCGATTTTTCCGAATTGAATTGCGGCGGCCATCGTGCAGTCGGCGATCGTCGGTCGGTCTCCCATCATTAAGGGGCGTCCGTCGTCAAGCTTGGCTTCGACGTACTCGAATGCCTTGGGCAACGTTGCGCCAAAGTACGCCGCAACTCCGGGGTTAGGGGGCCAGCCCAGAGGCGACTTTGTGGCGTGTACCATTTCGGAAAGGGGGCGCAGTACTCGAGTTTCGATGGTGCGCTCGAACTCCCGAGTCTGGGCACGTTCGAGTGGAGTGCTGCCATACATCGTCGGCTCGGGGACGAGCTCTTCGAGATATTCGATAATGGCGAGTGACTCGGTGATATAGATACCTTCGTCCGTTTCCAGGACCGGTAGCTTGGCGAGCGGGTTACGCCTGAGATGGTTTTCCGAATACTGCTCTTTTTCGGGCAGATTGACCGAAACCTCTTCAATGTGGAGGTCAGCGCCGGCTTCGCTCTTCTCGGCGATGTACAAGCGCACACGAGTCGGGTTCGGTGCAACCGGGAACATGTAAAGCTTCAAGGTCTTTTCTTCTCCGAGCGTGTCTGGTGGATGCGCCAAGTGAGAATAACCCGGATTCGCAGGGCGTCATCACGGGGGATACGCCGCGGAGCTGGCGGCCATGATTCTCTTGTTGCGTGGTTTATTGATTGAGTTGCGCCAGAACTTCGGCGTGGATGGCACCGTTGGTCGAAAGAATGTCATTCCCCGATACTGGGACCGGCCCGCCCAACGAGTTCGTCACAACTCCGCCGGCCTCTTCCACAATCAAGATCCCGGCCGCTACGTCCCAAGGGTGGAGCTTGAACTCCCAGTACGCGTCGAGTCTTCCGGCGGCGACGTAGCAGAGATCGAGGGCGGCGCTTCCGTCCCGGCGAAGCCCGCGGGCTGCTTTGAGCATGTGCCTAAAGTTTTGAACGTTGTCGACGTCGCTACGGTGGACATCGTACGCGAACCCGGTCGCGACCAGAGCCTCCGCGAGTCTGGGTGTGCGTGAGACTTCGAGCCGGCGCTCGCCGAGGAAGGCTCCAGCGTTGCGAACCGCCTCAAAACATTCGTCCAGCAGCGGGTCGTACACGACGCCTACCTGTCGTTCGCCTCGATACTCGACTCCGATCGACACACAGAATCGCGGGAAGCCGTGGGCGTAGATCACGGTCCCATCGAGGGGGTCGATCATCCAGCGCCACGCCGCGGCCTGGTTTGCGTGATCGCCGCCTTCTTCGGCAAGGATCGCGTCGTCGGGCCGTTCCGTTCGAATACCACTGACGATCAATGCTTCGCACTGCTTGTCGACTTCGGTGACGAGATCGATTGCCGCGCTCTTCGTTTCGATTTCGTGCTCGCACTCATACCGCGAGCGCTGAATCTTTCCGGCTTCCCGGGCGAGGCGCACGGCGAGGGCGAGTACGGCCTGAGACTGCGCGGTCGTATCTCCTTCGGGCGGGGGCACTTGGCTCACGTTGCTTCGGCCTCGGCGTTTGTCCCAGTGATTCGAAACAAGGCGCGCGCATTGCGGTGGGTAATGCGCGCGACGTCTTCAACGCTGGTGTTGTGGAGCCGAGCAAGGGTTTCACCAACCCGTGGCACCCAGGCGGGTTCGTTGCGACGCCCGCGATGTCCTTCGGGTGCAAGAAACGGCGCGTCGGTTTCAACCATCAACCGATCGAGCGGGAGGCCGGCTGCAACTTCGCGTAAGTCGTCATTTCGCTTGAACGTCACGATGCCCGAAAACGAGACGTAGAAGCCGTGTTCGAGTGCGCGGAGCGCAAACGGGAGAGCGCCCGTATAGCAGTGGAGGACTCCGGTGAGTTGGCCTTCACCTCGTTCGATCCAGATCTCAAGCAAATCGTCGTAGGCATTGGGTTCGTCACCGCGTACGTGAATGACGACCGGCACGTCAAGTTCGCGCGCAAGCGACACCTGTTCGCGGAAGACCGCAAGCTGTGTTTCCCGGGGTGAATTCATGTAGTGGTAGTCGAGCCCGCATTCACCGAGTGCCATGACCTTGGGTTGGGCGAGCCATTCGCGAATCGCTGCTCGGTTTTCAACGTCGAGTTCATGGGATTCGTGGGGATGCACGCCGACTGCCGCGTAAATATTTGCGTGCTTCTCGGCGAGGTCCACCGCCGCTGCATTCCCCGCGATGCCGTATCCGCTGCCGATGGCCATCAAGGTGTCGACCCGGGCTTTGCGCGCGCGCTCAAGAACCTCGCTACGGTCGTCGTCGAACTTGTTCGCAGTGACGTGACAGTGACTATCGAACCACATCGTTACGCCACACTCTTTCGCACCGCGAGCAGGGCTCGCTCCGCAACCATTTGAGGGTTTGCATTACGCTGCACAAGATCTTTGCGGCACTGCGAAAGCGTCTTGTGCGCGTCGAGCTGTGCGCGCACTACATGCTGCTGTTCACTGACACATATTTTGATCTGCTCAGAAAGCCAACTCGAACCGACGTCGAGCATCACTTCGACTTGCTCTGCGGCTTTGGCCCGGCTCCCTCGGTATTCCTCCGCCCAGTCGAGCAAGTCGGGGAGGGTGTTGCCGCGAATGCAGTCGAAGCGAGAAAGGACACGGGCGCGGTCTTCGCTGAGATTTCCGCTGCGAAGGTCACCGGAATTCGAATCGGGAAACCGAACCTTTTGACAGCGCGAACGAATCGTCGCAACGAGCGGCGCGGAACTCGCGCTGGCGAGCACCAAGCATGTCCGATCTGGCGGTTCTTCGAGCAACTTGAGCAAGCTGTTCTGCGCTTCGTGGTTGAGCCACTCAGCATCGGCGATCACCGCAACGCGGTAACCCCCTTCGTTCGCGCCCAAGCGAAGCGCTTTCTGCGTGGCGCGAATTTGTCCGATTCGAACTCGGGTGCCGTCGCGTCCCTTGTCTACCCAATAAAGGTCCGGGTGGTCGCCGATGTGTCGATAGAGGGGGCCGCTCTTGCCGCTGCCGTCGAGGTCTACCGGTTCTTCGCTCGGTTTCGAGCGCATGCATTCTCGGCAGGCGTTGCAGGGCTTCGGCCCATCGCCAATGCACACGAGCCCTCGGGCAAACTTGAGAGCTGCGTCGCGAACGAGCTCTGAGGGGCCGGCCAGTAGATAGGACGAATGAATCCGTCCACTTTCGAGAGCGCGGTCGAGTAAATCCTGGGCTTGGGCCGGGCTGTCGGACATGGGACTGGCACTGTAGCACTTCGCTCTGCGTGCTCACTGCGGCGCACGTCCGAGGCCAAATATGCTGAAACTCGATCGTTTCTGAAATATTGCCCTCAAGCTTTTTCAAACCATGCCGATTCAGATTGCAACTACTAGGCAAAGAGGGGAGCCAATGGCCATCAGTGGATTCGGACGACAAAAAGGAGAGGAAACCATGCCGGGACCTTCCAGTTCATCAAGCGGTGGGATGGCAAATCTCTCCGCGTTTATTGATCAGGGTTCAGTTTTCGAAGGAAAGTTGAGCTTCAAAGACACCGTGCGTATCGATGGTGGCTTCAAGGGCGAGATCTCCAGTGAGAATACGCTGATCGTTGGCGAGAGTGGTGAGATCGAAGCATCGATCCATTCTCCGACGGTCGTAGTCAGCGGCACGATCACGGGCAATGTCGTTGCCAGTGACAACGTGGTCCTGCATAAGAGCGCTCAGGTAGACGGCGACATCGAGACGCCGTCAATCGTGATGGAGAAGGGCGCGGTATTTAACGGCGTCCTGAAGATGAGCAAGAGCGGCGTGAAGTCGAGCGCCGGCTTGAAGCCCATTATAGGTGGCGGAGGCAAGTCCAACCCGAGCCAGAGCGCGCAGCAATAGCGCTCGAATTTACAAGTCTTATATGAATTGAAGCGCGGGGAGTTGGACTCCCCGCGCTTTTTATTTGTTTGGGCTGCTCGCGCTCAGTTCGACAGCAGGTAGATGCCGTCGTTTTCGCGCACAGTTCGTGAAAGCTTGATTCCGACCGTTTGTCCGCTCTTGGCGCGTTGTACAGCTTGGTCGTCGACGCGCAGCTCTTCGATTCGCTCGTAGAAATCGGTCGTGTGTCCATGAATGTGGACTGCGTCGCCGACTTCGATCTCACCGGTTTCAATTTTGATGAGTGCAGCCTGCGACTGCGCGTAATAGTGGATCACGCTGCCGATTCGTTTGGGATAGAGCTTTGCGATGGTTGCGGGGTGCGACTTGGGGGCAGACGGGCGCCGGTCACTGCGAGATCCGCTCGCTTTGCGGGGGCCCTTTCGGTGCCCGGCCTTGGGCTTCCTGGCCTGCTTCTGGCTCGCCTTTTTCTTCCCGGACTTCTTACGACTGGCGTTCTTCTTCTTTGCGCCGGCCTTTTTCTTGCCCTTCGCCTTTTTCGCGGCAGGACGCTTTCGCGCCTTTTTGGCGGAAGCCTTCTTCGCGCTGGGGCTCTTGGGTCGAGTGGCCAAATGGAGGCTCCGTTGGGGACCTTGCGCAGGGATTGCGTGTCCCGAAAGAGATCATCTTGGAGTCGGCGGCGGGATGCAACCCAGCTGGGGCTAGATTGGCTTATCCGGCTTTTGCGTTGAGCGAATTCCAGGCGAGCGGTAGGGTATACGCCCATGACTCAACCGATCAGCATTGTGGTCAAGCTCTTTGGTTCCCTGCGTGAAGAAGTAGGGGCCAAGCAGCTCGACTTTGACCTCGAGCCCGACACGACCGTTTCTCAATTGCGTGCGCAACTTGGCGCGAAGTACCCAACGTTCGCGTCCCTGGGCGATCGCCTTGCGTCGTCCCTCAACCTGGAAATCTGCGATCCCAGTGCGGTACTGCGTGACGGCGACGAGGTGGCTTTTCTGCCACCGGTTTCAGGCGGGATGAGCGCTGCGGCGACGACAACCAAGCTTTGCACCATCTCTGAACATTCGCTCGATGAAGCGGAAGTCGTGGCCCGTATCGAGGGCCCGGACGCCGGGGGCGTCGTAAGCTTCGTCGGCAACGTGCGCAACCAAGCGCGTGGCCATTCGATCAAGTTTCTCGAATACGAGGCCTACCCCGAAATGGCCGAACGTGAGATGGACAAAATTGCCGCCGAAGCCGGAGAACGTTGGCCCGGCACGCGGGTTGCGATCGCGCACCGCGTAGGGCATCTCGAAATTGGCGAGGCCGCGGTGGTGGTTGTCGCGGTGTCTCCGCATCGAGCAGAGGCGTTTGAAGCGTGTCGCTTCGCGATCGATACGTTGAAGATCACCGTGCCGATCTGGAAAAAAGAAGTCGCCACCGGCGGCGAGTATTGGGTGGACGATCACGCATGAGCGAGCACGCGAAACCCTCTTCGTCCCATCACCACCATCGCAAGGCGGCAGCCGCGAGCGTCGAGGTGCGCGTGGTGACGGTAAGCGATACACGCACCCTCGAAACCGATACCGGCGGCGCGCTTGTCGCCGAAAAGCTCGAAGCAGCGGGGCACAAAGTCAGCGGTCGTGAAATCGTGAAAGACGAACCTGCGTCAATCGCCGCCGCAGCGAAGTCCGGTATCGAAACCGCGGGTATTGGAGCGGTGATCCTGACCGGTGGCACAGGTGTCGCGCCGAGGGATGTAACGCCTGAAAGTGTCGAGCCCCTGCTCGACCGAATCATTCCCGGCTTCGGCGAAATTTTCCGCCTCCTGTCCTACGACGACATTGGCTCTGCGGCGTTGCTCTCTCGTGCGCTGGCAGGTCTTGCGCAGGGAACCGTGGTGTTCGTGATCCCGGGCTCGCGAGGGGCTGTTGGGCTCGCGATGGACAAGCTGATTCTTCCAGAACTCGGGCACTTGGCGGCCGAGGCCGTCAAGACTCGCTAAGGCAACGCCGAAAAGCAGCGGGTGAACATCCGCAAATCTCGTTCCCCCGAAGTCCGTTTGATTCCGACACGTCTTGTGCGTTCCGCAAGCGTCCTTGGGTTGATCGCGGCGCCATTCGTCGCGTGGATGTTCGTCGGCGTTCCGGTATCAGCGGAATCCTTTATCTGGGTCGACGATGCGGGCATGACGCACTTGACCGATGACCCGAAGCGCGTGCCCACAGAACAGTTGAACCCGAAGAGTGACGAAGTCGATGCACTTCGGGAACTGTGGCGCCACAACATCCTCGGTGCGACAACGTCGACTCCTCCCGGTGCCTCGGGGAGTGACGTCGACCGTGCGATGCGACTTCTGCGAGGCGCGGTCGCCGACATGGGTCGGGGAGAAACGGCGCGCGCCGCCGCAACGCTGCGCAGCGTGAAGCGCATGTCGCCGAAGCTTGCTGAAACATACTGGTACCTCGCGCTGCTTGACCGTCAGCGCGGGCGTTACGACGGTGCCCACAAGAATGTGCGCCGTTTTATAGAGTTGGCGGGAGACAGTCTTTCGAACTGGCGCGAAAAGGCGCTGCGCTTTGATGCCGAACTCGGCGACGAACGTAGGCTCGTCGATTCGAGGATCGATCGAGGCCCGCTCAAATTCGATCGCGTGACAACGCCAAACTTTCGTCTGGAGCTCGACTCAGAACTCAGCGGTTTCGATCGCGACTATGCGTCGACGGTGCTGCGGTTCCTAGAAGAAGCACGCGACGATGTCTCAACCCAAGTTGGCGTGACTCCCCTCGAACCGCTGGGGGTCGTGCTCTACGGAAAGGCTGCCTACCTCGAAGCACACCGGCACCGATTTTCGTTTCAAACGGTCGGTTTCTTTGATGGACGCATCCACGTAACGTCTCCCGCGCATCCGACCGAGTCGATGCGCTCCTTGCTTTTCCACGAATACACCCACGCCATCTTTCGGGAACAGACGGGCGGCGACCGACCCTACTGGCTCAACGAAGGCTTGGCCGAGCGCATGGAAAGACGTTCGCGGAACCTCGAAGCATCAACTCGAAGCGAACGCATCTCGCTCCGAAACCGAATCGAAGCCGACACCTGGATCCCGCTGCGCCGCATCGCCCCCAGCTTCTCGGGACTCTCCGACGAAGACGCCCGCGCAGCCTATCTCGAAAGTGTCGTCGCCACCGCCTACATCGAAGCGCACACAACCCAACAACAACGCGCAAACATGCTCAAACGCATCGGAGAAGGCTTTTCTGCCGACCAGGCCCTCCACGAAGCCACCGGCCTAGACACCGACGGCCTAGACGCCGCCGTCCAACAAACCATCCTCGAAGAATTTCCCGCAATGGGAACCTAGTCTCGCCTCGCCCGAACAATTAAATGCGTCATGCTAATCCACGCCCAAGCCGAGCATGAGCTTCGATTTAATCTCGATCGAACCCAGGGCATGGCCTGATCCATCACTCGACATCCTCCCCAAAGGTTTCGGCCTTCGTGTTCGGAAGCGCGATCCCATTTCGATCTTGTCGCCCGGCGAAAGCACGCTGACCTCTTTGCTGTTCAACTTGGTGCCGTTCGTACTGCCGAGATCCCGGAGCATGTACTGACCCTCTTCGAAATATAGCTGGGAGATTTGGCGAGAGACGTCGCTGCGTGAGGTTGCGAGTTCGTACTGCGCCTGACGACCGAGCACGCGCGGTCTGGTCTTGCTTACGCGAACCGGAGAGAGATGCGGCGAAAAGTGCATGATTCGTCGTTGATTTTGAATGCTGAATTCGTCGGCAAATTCAGAGCGGAGTTTGACCGTCGCTCACTGTGCAGGGTCGACGCGACTCAGTGTTACTTTATCGCCGACACGCCAACTGTGAGCGAGAGCATAGCCAGACGGAACTTCAAGCACGGTGTCGGTGAGCGCCTTCGGCCGGTAAGTCGGTCCCGGGCCATTTGGCGAATATTTCACACGATGGGAAATGTCGACA
>JASDVE010000215.1:15843-18802 GCA_041891195.1 Myxococcota bacterium
GACAATGCGTCCATCTCGGATCCACACGATGTCGATGTCGAAGCGCATGTCTTTCATCCAAAAGGCCGGGAATACCGGTTTGGGGTACTCAAACAGCATCCCGTGACCCCATGCAAGGCTGTCACGCCCGCCGAGGCCTCGGCTCTGTTCGTGGCGGGTATTTGTGATTTCGAGGGTCACGCGCTGATGACGGATCGTGACGTACGGGCCTTTGGCCTGCGCGTTGTTCGCTTCGCACCCCATCGCGAAAATTATGATGGCAAGAACAGCAAACGTTTGAACGGCGGGCATCACGATTCTGAGTTCGGCGTGTAGAGTTCGAAGTCGACGAGTTCTTCTTTCATGTACTCGCGAAGCGAGTTCACAATGCGCGCTTCGAGTTGACGTACGCGTTCGCGGGACACGTCGAATTCGACGCCCATTTCTGCAAGGGTACGCGGCTCGTCGGCCAAGATTCGCTCGCTCAAGATCTGGAGGTCTCGATCGTTCAGGCTCTTGCTGAATTCGTCGATCGCTTTGCGAAAGAGGGTATGGATCTCACGGTGGCCGACTTCGGCCTCGGCGCTAATGCCTGGGCCCGACATCGAATCGCCGAAGGTCTCTCGGTCCGAATCGTCGAAGCGCGGCGCATCGAGAGAAAGGTCGGGGCGCGCTAGCTGTTGCTCCATCGCGACGACGTCTTCTTCTTTGACGTCCATCCGTTCGGCCAGAAGCTTCGGCGTGACTTCGAAACCCTCAATTTCAAGAGCACGCTTTTCCTTGTTCAAGCGAAAGAAGAGTTTGCGCCCGGCGCGAGTCGTACCGAGTCGAACACTGCGCAAGTTGTCGACGATGTACTTAAGAATGTAGGCGCGGATCCAGTAGACCGCGTACGAAGAAAGCTTGACGCCCTGATAGGGGTCGTAGCGTTGAACGGCCTCGACCAGGCCTACGTTGCCTTCTTGAATCAGGTCCAGGGTATTTGTCCAGGCGCGGCGATATTCCATCGCGATTTTGACGACGAGGCGTAGGTTCGCGAGCACCATCTTGCGCGCAGCCTCGGCATCGCCGTCCTCGACCCAACGGACCGCGAGTTCGTGTTCTTCTTCTCGCGAAATTGGTGCGTGGTCGGCGAGCTGTGACATGTAGGCACTGAGCGCAGAGACCGGCTCAAGTGATGAACTCGAAGAGGTGGAAGCCTTCTTTTTGGCCACTGCTTTTGGGCTGGGTGTCAGGACTTCGGGAGTGGTGAGCAGCGAAGCGTTCGCATCGGGGGCGCCGAGTGCTTCGATGACGTTCGCGGCGTCTACATCGATGACGTCAGTGACATCGATGACGTCCTCGGCGTCTACATCGATGACGTCAGTGACATCGATGACGTCAGTGACATCGTCCGACCCATCGAAGCCTTCAGTATCAATTACAGCCGCGTCGTCACCCGCTAACGCTGCGCGTGTTGCGCTGTCATCAACGGGGTCGAGGATTTCGATGTCGGGGGTGTTTTGTTTGCCGCTCACGATGCAACTATAGCAGAGCACAAAAAACGGGATTGGCCGTGTGGCCAATCCCGTTTCTGAAACACTTGATGGAGTGTCACCGGCCGCATACGCGGAGGATCAGGCTCCAGACTGCTCGCTCGAATTACTGCTTGAGCGTGCGGATGTACGCAATGACGTTGGCGACGTCTGCGTCGCTGAATGCCGGCCACGGCGCCATAAGGGGCGAGCCACCAAAGGCCATCGCGCCCTGGGTGATTACGGCCTTGAGATCGGCGTCGGTACCGGTTGCACCGTCTGTGTCCGTGTCGAACTTGAACTCGCCAACCGAAAGGTCGCGCGGCTTCGGGTTGAGCGCCGCGGCGAGAACGCCGTCACCCTTGCCCGTCATGCCGTGGCAAGTCATGCAGTTGGTGTTGAAAATAACCTTGCCCGCGTCGGCATCGCCCGCGCTGGCGGCGGCCGGAATGACGATTGCTGAAATTGCAGTCAGGATGAGAGTTCGTGTGGTGTTGATGCGCATGTTGATTTCGCTCCTTGGGAATGCGAGAGGCCTCTGATGTCGGCCGGTTGCGACTCGAGAGTGAGTCGTGATCTTGACTTGGGAGCCACATCGATTTCGAAAGTCAGACGACCAAAGGCCCGGTGTCATTCAATCGAATTCAAAAATGATTTCCCTGGAATGTGTTTTTTGGAGGGCTGTGCTGCACCCGTACATCCAACCCGCGCAGTTCACGTGTTGCGGGCCGATTTCCAGAATGACCTGCAAATCTGGGCGCTTCGGCACTCTGTGTTGTCGGAGAGGTAGAGGGTAGGTGCGCCCTGATCGACCGTCAAACAATGCCCTTGCAACAAATTGTTGACAAGAGATCGACAGGGACACGGTTGGCTGCAGCGACGCGTTCGAACGTCGCTGTGCTCTTTGTTCAGCTCTTCTTCAGGGGTTTCCAGTCATTAAGCAACTCGACCAACAAGCGCACGCCGACGCCTGTGGCCCCACGCCCTTGATAGGCCCCAATTCTTGACGTCCAACCCGTCCCGGCGATGTCCATGTGGACCCACGGCGTTTTGCCGACAAATGCTTCGAGAAACGCCGCGGCCGTCGACATTCCGGCCTCGCGTCCGGCTGCATTAACGAGATCGGAAACATGCCCCCGAACCGCTTTGCGATGCGCGTCGAACAACGGAAGCGGCCAAGCGCATTCGTCGCTTCGCTTGCCGGCCTCGTGGACTCGGTCGATGAGGTCCTGGTTCGAACCGATGAGCCCCGTGGCCCAGTCGCCGAGAGCGATCATGCATGCGCCGGTAAGCGTGGCAAAGTCGAGCATCGCAACAGGCTCATACGTTTCGTTCGCATACGCGAGTGCATCGGCCAAGACGAGTCGGCCTTCGGCGTCGGTGTTGAGGATCTCCACCGTCTTGCCTGAGTACATCTTCAAAATGTCGCCCGGGCGGTATGCGGTTGCCGAAGGCATGTTCTCTGC
>JASDVE010000215.1:18812-20039 GCA_041891195.1 Myxococcota bacterium
GTGCGGGATGTTGAGCATTTTGATCGCGCGCATCGCGCCGATCACCGTCGCCGCGCCACTCATGTCGTGCTTCATCTCACCCATATTGGAGGAGGGCTTGATCGAGATGCCTCCCGAATCAAAGGTGATGCCCTTGCCGATCAAGCAGATCACCGGCTGCTTTGCCTTTTTGCCGCCAGCTTTGGCCCCGGCCTTTGAACCGGGATTGTGATCCATCACGATCAGGCGAGGTGGGTTGCAGCTGCCCTGGCCGACCCCCAAAATACCGCCCATCTTGCGCCGCTTGAGCTCGGGGACTTCCATGATCTTGGTCCGCAGGCCGACCTGGCGAGACATCTTGGCGGCCGCGTTTGCGAGCATTACCGGGGTCATCGCGTTGCCGGGGCTGTTGGATAGATCCCGGGCGAGGTTCTGAGAATCGGCGAGAGTGATGCCGCGCTTTACGCCGTCTCGTGCGGCGCTTGCGTCTTTTAATCGGCTGTAGACGAGCGTGAGCGCCGCGTTCGGTACCGGCTTCTTTTTCTTGCCGTTGTCCGTCAAAAATTCGTCAAAACGGTAGAGCCCGAGGACCGCACCTTCGGACATAAACTGGCATGCGTCAGGTGCCGAAATGCCTTTGGCTGCCGGAGCGATGATGCCAACGCTCTTGGCGTGCTTGGTGCGGCCTAACTTCATGGCGCGTGCGGTTAGTGCGCGCAGGCCCTCCGCATCGAATTTGTCCGGGGCCCCCATGCCGAGGAGGAGAAATCGCTTCGCGTTTCCCGGGATCGCTGGATAAATGGTCTGCATTTCACCGGCGACACCCTTGAAGTCGCCTTGCTTCACGACCAGCGAAAGGGCTCCACCGGCAGCTTTGTCTAGGGCGCTGAGCGAGCTTGGGAGTTGCTTCTTTTTCTTGTCGATGGCGAAGAGAGGCACCGCGAGCACGTCGACCTTGGCTTCGCCGGGTGTTCCAATTTTGATTTTGATCTGCATGATTTACCCTCGTGACGGTTCAGAGTTGGCGGCGCGTTGGGCTGTATAGGCAGATTGCTTGAATCGGCCCAGGCCCTTCTATAGACTTCGCATGGCCGTCCAGATCGCGTAGATTTGAACGTGTTGCTGCAAACCGGGCACCAAAAGATGCTCTACGGCTTCTATGGTTCTACGGGGTTTCTGTTTATTTGGGTGTTCGTACAGCGCGTACGCAATGTCCGGGCGGGGCTCGTTGTCGTTGTTGTAGATTCG
>JASDVE010000216.1:0-713 GCA_041891195.1 Myxococcota bacterium
TCACCGGGAACTGCCGATCAAAATCGACTACGTGGGCAAGAACAGTCCGACGGGTGCAAGCGACACAGTCAAAGTCCGAAGCCGCAAGTCGGAAGACGGCAGCAACGCCACCGAACTCGAGGCGCCTTTCGAAGTGGTGTTGATGGTGGCTGCGGAAACGGTTGAGCAACAAGGCGAAACTTCGGTCAACGCATCAGTTGGGGGACAGCGATGATCGGCCAGGACCTTCTCAGTATTTCAGATCTCTCGCGCGAACAGATCGAAACCATTCTCGACACTGCGGTCGGGATGCAGGAAGTCGCCGGGCGGGAAATCAAAAAGGTCCCAACGCTGCGTGGGCGCACCATCATCAACCTTTTCTTCGAGCCTTCGACCCGCACGCGGTCGAGTTTCGAAATCGCGGGCAAGCGACTCTCTGCCGACGTGATCAACTTTTCGCCCTCGAGTTCGAGCCTCAACAAAGCCGAAAGCATCCTGGACACCGCCAAGACACTCGACGCAATGGACCCCGACTGCGTGGTCGTGCGACACAAGGTTGCAGGGGTTCCGCTTCAGATCGCAGAAGTGCTTGATGCACCGGTCATCAACGCCGGCGACGGCGCGCACGAGCATCCGACCCAAGCCTTGCTCGACATGCTGACCGTCTACCAAGAAAAGGGCCGACTCGACGGTTTGACCGTCGCGATCATCGGCGACATCGCGCATTCCCGGGT
>JASDVE010000216.1:723-4335 GCA_041891195.1 Myxococcota bacterium
TTCCAATATTTATGGCTTCTTGAAGATGGGCGCCGAAGTTCGGGTCGCGGGGCCGCCGCCGATGCTCCCCCTCGACGTCGAGAACTTTGGCGTGAAGTCATACACGTCACTTCGCGAAGCGATCGACGGAGTCGACGTCATTATGGCGCTGCGCATCCAGAACGAACGCCTCAAGGGCGCGCATTTTCCGAGCATTCGCGAATACTCGGCGACCTTCGGCCTCGACCGCGACAAACTTCGCTACGCCGCCGACGATGCCATCGTGATGCACCCCGGCCCGGTGAACCGCGGCGTCGAACTTTCGCATGACCTCACCGACCACCGCCCAAGTGTCATTCTCGACCAAGTGCGTAACGGCGTTGCACTCCGCATGGCGCTTCTCTACTTGGTGACCGGTCGTCTTCCACCTTCGTCGAATTCATAATCGAACAAACACGCGACCAAGCCGTCGCCTGTTCCTTCTACTCTCTTCTCTATCTACTACTTACCCTAGGTCGCGTGATGCGCGACCCACCCAAGCGCTGGAGACTCCCCACTGATGCGAACCCTGATTCGCGGCGGCCGATTGCTCGACCCGGCTATGAAGACCGACACCAAAGCAGACTTGTTAATCGAAGACGGAGTCATCATCGATTCCGGCCCGGGGCTCGACGACGCCGGCGCCGAGATCATCGACGCCAGCGGCTGCTGGGTCGCACCCGGCTTCGTCGATATGCATACCCACTTGCGCGAGCCCGGCCAGGAATACAAAGAAGACATCCGTTCCGGTGGCCGCGCGGCTGCAGCGGGCGGTTTTACTTCGGTTGCCTGCATGGCGAACACGACGCCGGTGAATGACGACCCGTCGGTGACCAAGTTCATCATCGATCAGGCTCGGAAACATTCGCCTGTGCGCGTCTACCCCGTAGCTGCAGCGACGATCGGTCTGGCCGGAGAAGTGATGACCGAAATGTCGGCCCTGCGCGAAGCGGGCGCAGTCGCATTCAGCGACGACGGTCGCGGCACCGAAGACGCAAATGTCATGCGCCATCTGCTCGAATACTCGAAGATGGTGAACGCCGTCGTGATGGTTCATGCGGAAGACGAGTGCTTGCGCGCCGAAGGCGTCGTGAACGAAGGCTTTGTGTCAACGCAACTCGGTCTGCCGCCAAACCCGAGCGCAGCCGAAGACATCCGTGTCGCACGCGACATTTCCTTGGCGCGCATGACCGGCGCCCGACTCCACATCGCCCACGTGAGCAGCAAACGCGCGGTCGACTCGATTCGCGCGGCGAGGGAAGAGGGGCTGCAGGTCACCGCCGAGGTGTCCCCGCATCATCTTACTCTCACCGACTCCGAGACCCTCGGCTTCGACACCAGTACCAAGATGGCACCGCCGCTTCGCGGCAGCGCAGATGTCGAAGCGTGTCGTAAGGGCTTGGTCGAGGGCGTGATCGACGCCATTGCAACAGACCACGCGCCGCACGCGGTGTACGAAAAAGATGTCGAGTTTATTTCGGCTCCGTGTGGGATCCTCGGTTTTGAAACTGCCTACCCGGTAGTGATGGACATGGTGCGCAGCGGCGAGTTGAGCCCGCTGGAACTAATGGACCGCATGTCGTTGGGCGCAGTTCGTATCCTAGACGTCCCAGGTGGCAGCCTCGAAGCTGGCTCTGTGGCGGATGTGGTGGTTCTCGATCCCAGCAAGATTTGGAAGTACGACCCCGCACAAGGGTATTCGAAGAGTCGCAACTCGCCGTGGGCTGGCCGGGAAATGGAAGGGCAGGTGGCCTATACCCTCGTCGCCGGCAACGTGGTCTTCGACCGAGAACGAGGCGTACTGGAGCAATGACCCCCGAAATGAAGCCCAGCAACGCGAACGGCAAAATTACCGGAAAGCGCCGGACTCCCGCTTGCCTCGTGCTCGCGGACGGTACGGTGTATCGCGGCCAAGCGTTTGGTGCGTCGGTTTGCAAGCACGGCGAAGTCGTCTTCAACACGAGCATGATGGGCTACCAAGAGATCGTGAGCGACCCGTCCTACGCGGGCCAGATGGTCGCGATGACCTACACCCAAAGCGGCAACGTCGGAGTGAACGCCGAAGACTCCGAATCTCGCGGACGATTTCTATCGGGCTTTGTGATCAAAGAACTCTCGGCCGCACCCAGCAACTATCGCTCGGAAGGCAGCTTGAGTGACGACCTCGCAGCTGCGGGGGTGCCCGGCATTTCTGGGATCGACACCCGCGCATTGGTTCGGCGCATCCGGGACCACGGCGCGCAGGTTGGCGTGCTCAGCACGGACCCGGAACAACAGGATGAAGCGGCGCTGCTCGCGCTCGCGCAGAGCGCACCGGGCCTCGACGGACGAGACCTCGTCTCCGAGGTGACGTGCAGCGAACCCTATTCTTGGTCGGAAGGTCGCTGGAGTGGCATCGAAGGACAACTCCCGCGCGATCCGCGACCCAGTCCAACGCTCAAACTCGTGGCGTACGACTTCGGCATCAAAAAGAACATTCTGCGTCTGCTTACCGACCATGGCTTTGACGTGACCGTGGTCCCAGCGACGACCCCTGCCGCCGAAGTCTTGGCACTCAACCCCGACGCGGTCTTCCTTTCGAACGGCCCGGGCGATCCCGCCGCTGTCGAAGGCGTACGGGAAAACGTGCGACAACTCGTTCGCGTGAAGCCCACCTTTGGCATTTGCCTCGGGCACCAGATCCTCGGCCTGTCGCTCGGGGGGAGCACCCGCAAACTCAAGTTCGGTCACCACGGCGGGAATCAGCCAGGCCAAGATCTCGCGACGAAGAAGGTCGCGATCTGTGCGGAAAACCACGGCTACGCCGTTGAGGCCGACTCGCTTCGGGCCGCGGGCGAATCGGTCGCCATCACGCACGTCAATTTGAACGACGGTACGGTTGAAGGACTCGCTCACGAAGAGCTGCCGCTCTTCTCCGTCCAGTACCACCCCGAAGCTTCTCCCGGCCCGCACGATGCCGGTTACTTGTTCGGCCGTTTTCGAAACATGGTCGAACGTGTGATCGCGGGCGAGAAGGTTTCGGGCGCACAGATCTGCGGCTTGAGCTGATCGGTTACGTGTATGGCCAGAAGGCCAACGCCATTTTGCTGCCGAGCGCTTTTCTTATTGCGACGGCGATTGAGGACTGAACCAAGGTGCCGAAGAGAGAAGACATCAAGACCATCATGGTGATCGGCAGCGGACCGATCGTGATCGGTCAGGCTTGCGAGTTCGATTATTCGGGAACCCAGGCCTGCAAGGCATTGCGTGAAGAGGGCTACCGCGTCGTTCTATTGAACTCGAACCCGGCAACCATCATGACCGACCCCGAGGTTGCGGATCGCACGTACATCGAACCGATGACAGTCGAAGCGGTCGATAAGATTCTCGCGATAGAGAAACCGGAAGTGATTCTTCCGACTATTGGCGGACAGACGGCTCTGAACTTGACCATCGCACTGAGTGAGGCAGGAACCCTCGAGAAGCACGGTGTGAGTCTGATCGGTGCCAACCTCAAGGCCATCCAGAAAGCAGAAGACCGTGAACTGTTTCGCCAAGCGATGGCAAACATCTCACTCAAGGTGCCCGAGTCGGGGGTGGCGAGTTCCGTCGAAG
>JASDVE010000217.1:0-19850 GCA_041891195.1 Myxococcota bacterium
GACCTGTCCTTCGTGCCACGTAAGATTCTTCGATTTTACGCTCAACGGTGCCTTCCTTTCATGTCTAGATCGGGTAAGGAGTGTCGCCGCAATACCGTCGCAGTTTTCAGCGTGTGGATGTCAAACGAGCGGTGCTCGTCCGACGGGTTCGCTGATCCGCGTCCCAATCCAAGCTTGAATAAGGGTTCGGGGGCAAGGGCGAGTTCGTAAGGCGGGTGACTATAGCTTGAAATCCTGGCGAGGTCTCTAGCAGACTGACCGAAGGCGCTCGCGATGGCGAAAAGCCCGAGATGCTGGACCCGCGCCGCTTTCTGCCCACGCCGCGCGTTCGGGCTACGCACGCAACTCGCCACGCTAGTACGCGAACCGTGACAAGAGTTCGGGGTTCCCGACCGGTTGGTATGAACCGATTGACAACCTGCCGTAACCTCCTCGCGTGAAACCCGTTCCCCGGGTGAGGACGTCCAACGGTGGCAAAGAAGGGCTCAATCCAGAAGCGCAGCCGCAGTGAAAGAGCCTCGCGTGCGTCGGCCGCTGCGCAATCGCCACCCGCTGGCCCATCGCCCGGTGCGCCCAACCCTTACATCGTGAGCGCCGTCTTCGACTCGTTCTTCTTTATCTACTCTCCGCTGATCGCCGCCCTGCTCCCGTTTGTCATCGACTACAGCGACTTTTGGATGACCGAGACGGACTTGGGGATGGAGCCTCAACCCCGAATCGGTCTTTTCCTCGGGGCGTTCATATACGCCCACTTGGCTCTGGTCGTTTTTCGCAGCCATGGAAACCGCGAGATCTTCGGGTTGTTCCCACTTCGGTTTACCGTGGTCCCGATCGCGCTGTTCGTTGCCATGATGGGCTCAGTCACGATCGCAGTTTCGGTCTCGGTGTTGACGACATGGTGGGACGTCTACCACTCGGGCCTTCAGACCTTTGGCCTGGGTCGCATTTACGACGCGCGCAAGGGCAATGACCCCAATACCGGTCGGCGCCTCGACTACTGGCTCAACCTGCTTCTCTACATGGGACCGATCCTCGCAGGAGCCACGCTGATGGATCACGTCGAAGACTTCGACGAATTCAAAGGCGTCACGACCATTTTCTTCACACAGATCCCCGCGCAGGCGAGCGCGTACTCACAATTTTTGACCTACGCGATCGTGTCAATCGGGGTCCCGTTTCTTTTATACTACCTATACGAACACTGGCGAATGGAACAGCAGGGTTACCACGTGTCGCGACAAAAAGTCGCCTTGTATACGTGCACCGGCTTGGTCTCGATTTATGCATGGGGGTTCAACCCCTTTGGCCATGCGTTCTTCGTCATGAACTTCTTCCACGCGCTTCAGTACTTCGCCATTGTGTGGAGCACCGACAAGAAGAACATCCAGCGGATCTTCCGGCTCGACAACGTTGAGTTCGGCAAGCCACTTACGCTCTTGCTGTTCATCAGCTTGCCGTTTGCGTTCGGCTTCTGGGGTGAAGCCTACGCGTTCTCTGATGCGTCGGTCGTCCTCTGGAACTGCATTGCGATCATGCATTTCTGGTACGACGGATTTATCTGGTCCGTTCGCAAGCAACAGGTGTGAGCCGCCGGAGACCGCCTTGGAATCTGCCCCTGGAATCAGGCCGCGCGCATTCCCTAGACCTTGCGCAGCACAACACCTTCGACAGGCGCCAACAGAAAAGAACCCGCGGACCACGCGAATAGCGACATTCCGCACATCTCGAGAGACTCCTCGACCCAATCGATCATGCCGTACGTAAGGTTTTCTTCGCCATGCAGATCGGTCCAGTATCCGAGGATCATCTCGACACCCAGCGCGCCTCCGACAAATATCGCACCAGCAATCACAAACTGATTACGTGTCTTTTCGGGTAGGTGACGCAAAAAATCGACGTAGGTCACCGCTAGGATCAGGACCAAAATTCCGAACGGCACCACCCAACCGAAGTAGAGAAAACCGCTGGTGTCGGCGATGAGATTCAATCCTTCGTGCAGCTCAATCGCTTCGTCAAGGGACAGATAGGCGAACACGAACGCGAGGCCCCGCCAGTGGCGACGATACTCAGCACCGTGGCCGCTTTCCGAAAACGAAATCAGCGCGAGGATCGACGCAGACAACAGGATCAAATGCGAAGAAAACCATGTCGGGAGGTTCTGCTCGTCACTCAGGCTGACGAGACCGAGGGGCATGTCGAAGGTTTCAAGCGGCCAGCGGTCCTGGGCCAGGGGCACGAGAAACCCCATGAACGACAAAAAAATCACGAGACCCAATAACAGCCGTTTCAGCGTAGTAGTAGGAATGCGAATTTCCACGCGACTGAAGAGCCCTCTCTGAACAAAACACCGACTTCCAGGAGCAAACGCAACACGCATGCACAACGCAGTGTGCCCGAGCTGAGCGCGCGACAGCAATGCCTGCACCGACCTTTATCGGTTCGTACTCTTCGATGTCAGATGCCTTCGATATCCATGGCACAGACAAACATGGCGAACGATCGCGCACGTAGCGTCACCTTCGGGGCAAAGAGTCATGCTCAAGCGGTCTGCTGTCCAGTTTTCCTGGCCGATCCCGTCCAAAACATGACGACGCTCGCACAACCGTGGTCCCATATGGTTTGCTTTTCGTACTCGTACCTCGATCAAGGCATCGACCCTCAATACGTCTCACAAGTAGTGCAAGCCGACCCCAATTCGACAGAAGCCCCGACACATAATTTCAAGTACCGAAGCACAGCCTACGACGGCGGGACGCGATTCGGTGACTGGACAACACCCCGCGAACGCCAGTCCAAGGTAAAAACGGCCTAGACCGGCGGCTGGGCTTACGACGCGAGTGCAAACGCTTCGATCTCCTTCTTTTTAGCGCTTTGCGTGAACCCTGAAATACGCCCCAGAGCCACGACGTCTGTGTTATGACTGCCGTCGATCATGTTTGCCTTGGCTAGGTCATAGATGAGCGAATCTGAGAATTCGCGGGGGCTGTGGGCGCGACGCTTCGCCCTACTCGGGGCGGCTGTCGCGGTGACGGCTGGGTTGCTCTTCGCACTCAGCGACAACCCGAAGTATGCCCTCGGCGAAATGGTACGAGGCTCCGCTCTCGACGCGGGCTTCCGCATGGTGATGGGCGAAATACGCGGGCGACTGCGACCCAGGGTCGATCGATGCGTTGTCAAGCATCAGGCGAAATTGCCAACGAACATCATCCTCATCGCGGTCGACACCCTTCGCGCGGATCATCTCGGCTTTCAGGGCTACGAACGAAACGTATCTCCCAACCTTGATGCGCTGGCGCGAGACTCGTTGACCTTTCGCCAAGCGATCTCGGCAGCCCCCTGGACGACCCCCGCATTCGTCGGTGTGTTTACGGGCTCGCACCCCGGCGCACTCGGTTTCGAGGGCGACCCTTTGTTGCTCCCCAGCGAAGTCCCCGTGCTCGCTCAAGTGCTGTGCGAAGCCGGGTGGCAAACCGCGGGCGTGGTATCTCATTCGTATGTGGGCGTGCGCTACGGCTTCGATCGAGGCTTTGACCGATGGGACGAACGCAACGCCGGCGGTCATACCCACATTTCTTCCGAGAACATCACCGCGCAATCGCTCGAGTTCATCGATTCATTCACCGACGACCAGCGCCCTTTTTTCTTGTTCGCCCACTACTTTGACCCGCACTCTGATTACTTGGAACACGAAGGGCACCGCTTTTCCCAAGGAGTTTCAAGTCCGGCACTCAGCGAGGCGGACAATATCAACGAGTTGATCAAACTCGCATCGGCGGGCAAGCTCGACGCGGCTTCCGTCCAGCAGATCGTCGACAGCTACGATTCCGAGATCGCCCATACCGACGAGCAAATCGGGCTGCTCATCGCGCAACTCAAAGAGCGCGGCTTGTACAAGGACAGCATGATCATCTTCTTGGGCGATCACGGCGAAATGCTCGTGGAACGTCCAGAAAACCTGCTGGGTCATGGCATGGCAGTCTATCAAGCGCTGGTCCACGTCCCGCTGCTGATCAAACTACCGGGCTCCAAACGGATCGGGCGAATGGACACCCCGGTGAGCACAGTGGATGTGCTCGCTACGATCCTCGATGCCATCGGCCACCCGGCTCCCCCGTCGAGCGCATCGGGCGAACGCTCACTGCTACGTGTCGATCGCGATTCACCACGGCCGGTATTCGCGCAAACCCGGCGCGATGGTTTCCGAGACACGGTGCTCCACGGAAAGTGGAAGCTAATCCGAGACACCTCGATTAATGCGTCCGAGCTTTACGATTTGGCTCGGGACGAGAATGAACGCGACGACCTTTCACGTCAGTTCCCCGACGTCGTAAGTCACATGGAATCGCTCTTGGTCGACTGGCACAAAGAACTCGAAGCAAGCCGAGGCGGCATTCGCGCCACTGCGCCCCCGCAACTCACGCCTGCTGAGCGGGAACAACTTCGGGGCCTGGGTTACGTCGAGTAGGCCGAGGGTTCTTCAGCGTTTTCCGCCGGCGCATCCAGCTTCCCCGCGGCCTTGAGAAACCAAAGCGCTGCGAGGACGGGGAGACAGTACTTCTCCCATGGCGTCCATAAAAATGCCATCAGGACGAAGTTGACGGCGATAAGCAACGTCCCTAAATCGAGACGGGCGAATCGAATCACCGTAATGCAAGCGAGCACGAAGTGGATCAGCACGCGAACGACGCCGCCAGCCGTGCCCTCTCCCAACACAAAAACCAGCGTCCGATTGAAGGGCCCGACGCCCTCGGTGTAGTTCGGCGTAAACATCAAAAAACCGACGACCACAAGAAAAATCTTGAGCGCCGTGTTCCAGTCAAAATTAAAGTCAAAGAGACGAAAACGGCGATCGATCACCCACTCAGGCAATACAAAGTAGATCCCCATCGCCGACAGAAAGTAGAGCGAGTAAGCCGGGTCCGCGCTCGCGAGCGAGTTGGTATGCCGCGGCCACTTATGCAGACCATCGTGAGGCCCGATCCCGCCGAAGAATGCGTACCAGCCAAGCAAGGTCGCGGCCGCGAACGCGTACGGTAACCATCGGGAGAACGACAGCCCCTTCGAGCGGAGCATCACAAGCCCTTCGTACGCCACCACGGCGGCGGGAAAGGCGACCATGTATTGGCGGGTTGCGATCGAAAGCGCGAAGAAGACAAGACCCGCAATGTGTTGGTCGCGAACGTACGCCCAGAACCCTAAAAGAACGAAGAGCGCCGCGAGCGTGTCGGTATAGACGAGCATGCTCATCGGCAACCAGTATGGATACGCGAACAGCCCCAAGGCACAGAGCAGCGGCACGGTTTGCTGTTTTCCCGGGGCGGGCTGGCGCAGGCCAATCAAAGCCAGTGCAGCAAGTGAAGCGAAAAGGCTAAGGACCCTGCCAGCAGCAATCCCGGCCCCGAACCTATTTTCGAGCCAAGCCCCTGCAAGAAAACTGACGGGCGTCATCGGTTCGTTGTAGTTCTGAATCTCCGCGACGCCGGGCGGCCAGTTTTTGGCAAAGGACATGACTTGGTCCCAAAACTGGACCTCGTCTTTCACCGGTTCGAACGACAAACCGCCCATATAGGTGAGCGCACCCGCATACGCGGCAACGAGGCCGACCAACATCGCGAGACGAAGCTTTCGAACGTCGAGGTTCATTCTCGATCATTCTCGCGGCAAAGCGGTAGCCCTATTCGAAGACTCATGAATCGCACGCCGCTTGTAGCTGCTGCCACGCTTCCTGAAACCATTCTTCAGTCGCGGTTTCAAGAACTTGCGTTTCATCAATGTCGCCGACCGCAGACACGATCAACACATTGAGTGGACGCGTTCCGTTCATGAGCTGATCAACCGCAAGTCGCAGCCCCGACTGAAGGGGATGTCTCACGGGCCTTCCCCCTTGAATGTAGACATAGCCTTCGATGTAGACCTTCCCCAGCATTTCATATTGGCTCCAGTGAACGGGAACGACATTGCCCTTCACCTTGAACGATCGAACTTCGCGGGGAATGATGTACGCCATGCTGTCGAAGCCAAAACTCATCGGGCTGGCATAAAAGCGAGAACTCGCATAGGTCCGAAACGCCAAGACCTTCAGCGGCTCCGACGCAGCGGTAAAGAGTCTTCCTTCGACACTGATCGAAGTTCGCCTGCGCGGAACGGGCTTTGACATCGACGCGTTCGCGATTTTGCTGGCCAAAAAGAAGGCTTCGGGCTCGCGACACTCGTCGTTCGTGGGCGTCTTCGCAACGTGAAACCAGACCGGCAGCGCCGAGACGATAAACAGTATGGCTGCGATAAGCGCGAGACGCGGAGACAAGTTGATCATGACAATGCCTCCCGCAGCGCACGTCGATCGGACAGCAGCCACACCCCGAAGATCACGAGCAAGAAGCACAGGGTTCCCAGCATGCCGTGAAGGGGCGTGTCGTACTTCCAGTCAAGGCCGTGGCTTGAGCCGATCCACAACAGCGATGCGATGCGCAGACCATTAAAAATTGCGGTGAGGACATACGGCGCGAGCAAGATCGCAATTCGACGCGCCCAGGACTTGGTTGTGTAGACACACAAGATCGCGAACGCGAGCCCGCTGTAGAAAGAGGACAGACCACCGCAGTTCTGAGTCACTTCGATACCCCCAGACTCCCCCATCAAGAAGCGCGTGCCAACACGGATCGAGTCAATGCCGAACCCCCGCGCGACCACAGCTCCAATCTCAGAGGTGAGCGTCGGCAAGTAGAGCGGGTCGCTTAGACCATCCGGTAGCGGGATCAGAAAGCAACAGAACGCCAACGGAAAGGCGATGCGCTTGGTTCGCCTGGCTCCCAAGAGCAGCAGCGACAAGCCCGGAATGATCAGCAGCATCCCCACAACCGCGACGTAATGGGACCGCATTCCCGCGTCAAGCATGACGAGCAGGCAGCCAGGGATCAAGAATGCAAGCGCCAAAGGGCTCGATTCGGGAGACGCAATGGGGTCGGCGCGCAATTGATGGCGCGCGATCAAGACCGCGAAGAACACCACGAACAAACCGTGCGGGTTCCGCCAGATACTTTCGGCATACTCGAGATGAAGCCACCAGAGTGTCGGAGCGAGTAACACGAACACGCTGGCAAGAACCATCCAGACAGCCAGGGTTGGACGCGCAAGCGTCCAAGAATCCGAGACGGGCTCGGCTTGGACACGGTGATACAAACGAAACCAAGTCGCGGGCACGGCTCCGGCCACACCCAGTATCGCCGCCGCAAGCGGCCGACCCGCCCCGGTGATGGGACTGAGCGCGAGCAACGCCGCGATCATGACGAACCACATCGCATCCAAGGACGTGGCAGTGCCCAAGACACGGATCCATGCCCGAGGTCCCGCCAGCGTTCGTTCTTCGTCAGTTACTTCCGCATGGGGCGGAGACACGGGCAGCACCTCGGTAGATCACGGACCCAAAGCCAGCGAGAACACTCAACCTCAACTCATGCTGCACGCACATCTGAAGAACAACAGGCAAAGACATGGCCTAGTGCAGAGCGAGGTCAGAATCGAGATACCATAGCAACCCCGAACCTCGGCTGAATGGGTAGGGAGTCGCAACAACACACCCGCAATCCATCACGAACACGCAGCTGAGAGTATGAGATGCAAGTCAATTGGCACCAAAGCCAGCCAACGGGCCGTGGGCTGCGCAAGAGTTGCGGGTTGAAACACCCGAGGACCCGTCAAATTGGCGCGCGTGGCCGACGTGACTTCGTACTGACTAGCCCTGTTGCTGTTTACGTACTGCAGTGACAACTTGCTCGGCTGCACGGAGTACTTCTTCTCTTGTCGTGCCTCGACCCAAGCCAAACCGCAACGAAGCCCGCGCGAGTTTTTTGTCTCGTCCGATTGCGAGCAGCACATGACTCGGCTCTCCGCTCGACGAGCTGCACGCGGACCCGCTCGAAACTGCAAGCCCAGGGAGTGCGAGCAGCAACCGTTCGCCATTTGTATTGGTAAATGACAAATTGAGGTTGCCGGGCAAGCGGGCCTCGAGAGTCCCATTCGTAATCACGTCAGAGAACGCCGCAGTCAATTGCTCGTGCAGTAGCTCTCTCAGCTCAAGCAGCCGCTTCGTTTCCAACTGCTGTTCTTCGATACAAAGATCAAGCGCCCGGGCGAGGCCGACAATCAGCGGCACTGCCAAGGTTCCAGGACGGATTCCCTGCTCCTGACCGCCGCCGGCAAACAGCGGACGCAGTCGAATCTTCGGCCGACGATTGCGGATATAGAGCGCACCAACACCCTTAGGGCCGTAAATCTTGTGGGCCGAAATGGACAAGAGATCGAGGGGCGTTTCGTCCACGCGAAATGGAACCTTCCCAACGGCTTGGGCGCCGTCGCAATGCAGCACGACACCTTTGTCGCAGCAGACACGCGCAATCTCATCCAAGGGCTGAAGTGTTCCAATTTCGCTGTTCGCCGCGCAGACGCTGACAAGGCGCGTCGAATCGTCGATGGCGTTTGCCACTTGGTCTGCCGAAATCAGCCCTTCCGCGTCAACAGACAAACGAACGACCCGTCCTCCACGAATGCCTTGGGCGGCGCAGGCTTCGAGCACCGACGGATGTTCCGTCTCGACCGTCACCACATTCGACGGCTCCGGAGTCGCGCCCAACACACCTTGGATCGCGATGTTGTTGCTCTCCGTCGCGCCGCTTGTAAACACGAGTTCTTCCGGCATCGCACCCAGATGGGCGGCGATGCGTTCACGCGCATCTTCGACCGCCGCTTCTGCGCGAAAACCGAACACGTGAGTCGAACTCGACGCGTTGCCAAAGTCGTCGCGAAAGTACGGAAGCATCGCTTCCAACACGCGGGGATCTACCGGTGTCGTGGCTTGATGATCGAGGTAGATGGGTTTCATTGGGTTCGCCTGCTCAATGGTCCGATGGGCGATTGGGCGGAAGAGAACATTCAAACTAGCACAGCGCCATCATCTCATTTCGTGCTGCGCGACGCGAAACGCGAACGCTGTGCCGACGGTTTGGACCGCGGCATTTGCGGTCAATCGACTCGCGTTGCCTCTCACTCGATTCGAAATAGATCGCCGACAGGATCGAAGCGAGCCGACCATTCGTCGTCACGGCGCAACCCACGGCACAACCTCCAATCGGCCGTGACGCATGACATCGTCGGCTCCCCCAGAAGGCTTGCAGCCAAGCCCGCCTCTTCTGTTTCATGTTTCCATGAAAGTGCGGCGTGAGACCGCCTAGCATCAGAGTCCTGAAGCACGAGTTCGCGGATCGCATGGCTCCCTGCGCCGCAAGCGCTGAGAAGGTTCAACATCGGCGCCATCCTTTCGGGCGGTGGTGCCGGGAGGGGGGAGTCGGTAAGCCCAGGCTCCCGACCTGCGAGCTTGGAGACACCACGCACAAGCTCGACCGGAACATCTGTGCGAAACCGCCAAACGCACCCCAGCCGCGTGCGTCCCAATACGAACAACGGCGATGCGGATCGTCCGTCATTGAGATCGATCCGTTCGCCATCGCTCATGGGATACCGCGCATCGAGAAGTGCGCCGATGAATTCGAGGTCGTGACTCATCTGCGAAGCGGCGTCATTCGGCCCTGTGTCCAGGAACATAGGGTCGGGTCAAGTTTTCAGATCCCGATTCACTTACCAGCACATCGTCCTCGATCCGAATGCCACCGAAGGGCATCAGCGCATCGACGTGCCCCCAATTGACCGCGTCGCGACATGGGCCAACTCGAAGTTCGTCGAGAAGCATGGGGATGAAGTAGACCCCTGGCTCGATCGTGATGACGTGTCCCGGCTCGAGTGTTCGCGTCGTGCGCAAATTCGGACAGTCTTCCGGCGGTGGTTTCAAGCCGCCCGCGATCCTTTCTTGACGCCCGCCAACGTCGTGCACATTCAAGCCAAGATAGTGCCCAAGGCCATGTGGGAAGAACGCTGCCACCACCCCGCGGTTTCGTGCCTCCTCCGGCTCGACATTGAGGACACCCACCTCGTACAGCAGCGCGGCAATCGACGTTTCTGCCTTCCTGTGCAGGTCGACAAAGCTTAAACCCGGGACAACGTCCGCAGCGAGTTGTTGTTGCAACGCCTCCATCCCGTCGAGCAGTGCAGCGAACTCCGACGACGCACCATCTTCCTTTCCAAGACAGTACGTGCGCGTGATATCACTCGCATAACCGCGAACCATGGCGCCGGCATCGACGAGAAAGCTCTTGCCGGGGCTGGGTTTGCTACGCCGACGATGCTGATAGTGGAGTACGGCAGCGGCCTCATCCCAGGCAATGATGTTTGGATAAGGAAGCGTGCTGTCATCTTGCATTGTCGCTTTGAGGTAGGTGAGATGAAGATCAAATTCGCTCATTCCTTGAGCGATCCCCTTCCGTAGCGCCGCATGGCCGCGCCCGGCGACTCCTTGTGCTTCGCGAAGGCATTCAACTTCGTATTCCGTCTTGGTCGCACGCCCCCAATCAAGCGCGGCAATGAGGCTCGGCGGATCGAAGCCGTCCGGCGCGATTCCCAGCGCCAAGGCAACCGACCTGTCGTCGCCCACGAACGCAACGCGTCCCGGCGGCTTTTCGTTTGGCCAACTCGCCACAACATCTTCGGTGGAGCGCACGTCGATCACGTCAAGCAACCAGTCCTCAAGAACCGGAGGCGGTGCATTCCAATAGTCCTGCGGTGCCGAGCGAAGCAAGCGCACGGGTCGACCGGGCTCGAGGATCAGCAAGTGATCGTGCCCCTGGATCGGCGCGAGTCGCCCGAAGTGCGCGTGGGTTCGAAACGGAATCTCCAGATCATCGGCGTAGTACGCGCGCGCGCTTCCCGCGTGAAACACCACCGCGTCGAAAGCCTCGCCGTGCTCGCGCGCGTGTTCGAGCGCTATGCAGACCCAAGCTTTGATCTGTTCGACATGCTGCGCGTATAAGCCGATGCCGCTCACGCGACCGCCCTCCAAACACGGCAAAGAACATGGCGTCGCGTGTGAGCAGCAGCACCCACCCCGCACGTGCGCGTCATGATGCGCGCTCGTCCAATGCGGCGAGAAGTTTTTCCCAAATGTTTCCGAAGTCGCCGTTGCTCATGACGAGGACAACATCACCGTCTTCCAGTATTTGTGCCTGCGCCACTGCTTCGGCGTCAATATCGCTGAAAACACCCGTCGGGAGCCCTCGCCCTTCGAGCGCCTCCGCGAGATCTTCAGCCGAAAACAGCTCAGTGGGTGTGCCCGTATTGCTGTAGATCGGCTCGTCGGGAAGCTTGCGCAATACCACGCGAGTCGCGCCGTCAAAAGCCGCGGCATAGGCGTCCTGAAAAACGGCTCGTCGACTCGTATTGGTGCGTGCCTCGAAGATCGCAACGAGACGACGCTCGGGATAGCGTGCACGGATAGCGCCAATCGAAGCCTTGACCGCCGTGGGGTGGTGGGCGAAGTCGTCGATCACTGTGACGCCGCGCGCGACCCCCCGAACTTCTTGCCGACGCTTCACACCCTTAAAGCCTGCCAATGCAGAAACACTTTCTGCAAGCGGCACCCCCTCGCGCGCGAGTACCGCGATCGCAGCAACAGCGTTCGCAACGTTGAAACCGCCGTACAGCGGAAGCAACACGGACTGCCTTTGATGTCCGGGCGCGCGCAAGCGAAACCGTGTGCCTTCGGAAGTCGCTTCGAGCTGATCGGCGATCCAGTCGGCTTCGATGGCGGGGGACGCGTCCCCCTCTTCGACAACTTGATAACGCACGACGGAACATCGTGCGCCCTGCGCGACATCACGCACGTGCTCGCGGCTCCAATCGGCGACGATGCATGCGCCTTCATCCATGCCGTCGATCAGCGAACGAAAGGCACTCTTCACATGGTCGAGGTCGCGATAGATGTCGGCGTGGTCGAATTCGACCGAAGTGAGGATCAAGCTGTCCGGATGGTAGTGGAGAAACTTCGGCGTCTTGTCGAAGAAGGCTGTGTCGTACTCATCGCCCTCCACAACAAAATGCTTCCCTGCCCCTTCACGAAAGCTTCCGTCGAAGTCGAGACTGATCCCGCCCACCAAGAGCGAAGGGTCGCGCCTCGTCGCCAGAAGCAAGTAGGCGGTCAGGCTCGTCGTGGTCGTCTTGCCGTGGGTGCCCGAAACGACGATGCGGTGTTTGTCCGCCATCGCGAGTTCGAACAGTGCGTCGGAGAACGAACGAATCGGAATGTCGGAGTCAATCGCCGCCAACGCTTCGGCGTTGTCGCGATGCACGGCGTTCCCGATCACAATGAGATCTGGCACTTGCCCCGAGTCGTAGGCGGCGGCTTCAAGGTTCGCCGGATCAAAGCCTTCGCTCACGACTACGCCCCAATCCGCGAGGGCAGTGCTCATCGGCGGATAAAGTTTTTTATCCGACCCGGTGATCTCGATCCCGCGACGCTTCAAGAGTCCCGCGAGCGATCCCATCCCCGTGCCGCCGACCGCAACAAAGTGCACGCGACGAAGTTCGCCAATGGGCGCCTTATCGGGCGCGTCCGTCGGCGCGTTACTCGGTGTATTACTCAGCGATGAAGGCATCGATAATGAAGTCGTGCAGTTTGGGGCGAAGATCGAAGTGACTGCGCTTCGCGACCAAATGCACCCGGTTAGTGAGCATGACGACAATGGCTTCACGCTCAAGATCGATCCAAACCGAAGTTCCGGTAAAGCCGAGATGACCAACCGAGTTCTCCGAGAACAATTCGCCAGAAGAGGACGCACCCGCCGTCGGAGTGTCCCACCCCAGTGCCCAGTCCGAATCTTGCGGCAGCTTTTGTCGCGCAAAGAACTCATGCATGAGCGGCTGCGGGAATAGTTCGCTGCGGCCATGCCAGCCGTCGACCATGGCGCGTGCAAACGTCATGACGTCGTCGGCAGTCGAAAACAGCCCCGCGTGTCCGGCCACGCCGCCCATCGCCGCCGCATTCGGGTCGTGAACTTCGCCCCAAACAATGCGGTCGCGCCACGGACAATTTTCGGTCGCAGCCATGCGACGGCGCATGGCTGCTGGCACCGCGTCAGTCGCGCTCGAGCCATCGACGGGGCGCGGCAAAAAATAGGTGTCCTTCATTTCGAGCGGAGCATAAATACGCTCGGCACAAAAGGCGTCGAGGCTCTGCTTCGTGACGGCTTCGACTACGGCGCCGAGGGCAATGAAGTCGAGATCGCCATAGACCGCAGCTTCGCCCGGCTCATGCACCAGGCCCGAACGAACCACGCGATCAATAATCCATTCGCGACCTTCGGGGGTGCCAAGCACGCGCTCAAACATCTTGCGTTCTTTCTTGATCATAAGTTCGTGAAATGCGCGCCAAGGCTTGAGCCCGGACGAATGGCTCAGCAGGTGGCGCAGCGTTACGGCTTCTTTATCTCGATCCCCGAATGCGGGAAGCACCTTCGCAACAGGATCGTCGAGGGTGAGTAGGCCGTCTTTCACGAGCAACAGGATGGCCGTAGCGGTGGCCATCGGCTTGGTGAGCGACGCGAGGTCAAATACGGTTTCGCGGGTCATCGGCAACCGTTCCGGCTGCAACACCGCGTGGCCGCGCACGCATTCAAAGTCGAGGACTTCGTCTTCGCGGGGCATGCGAGCAATGATGACCGCACCCGGGATCTCAGCTTTTTCGATCGACTTGTCGACCGCTTTCTCAACGCGCCCCAGTTTTCGCTTGATCAGACTGTGCTTCATGTTCTTCTTGTTTGGTTTTGTCTTCGACTGAGTCATTTCGCGAGCCGACTCATTGGCCACAACTCGCGACTTTGGATCTCGGGCTTGGACTTCGACATCGTCGCTTGCGACGTGCCGTTTGTGTTCATCATGTCGGGTGCGATGACCCGACACGCCTGGGGGGCGAATGATGAGGAGAGGCTATCTCAGAAAGCTCGGATGCGGGACTTCTCAAGCCGCGTCTATCGTTTTGCGACGGCCAATTCGAGCAATTCAATTTCACCGCGGTCTCCGTCGATCGCAGCCCGCGCGCCTAGCGCCCACGGCAGGTGATGATCGGCGTGGCCAAACGGAAGTTCGCTGACGATCGGAACCCCAAGTGGCGACAGTATTTCTTCGATCACATCCAGGGCCGTCGGGTCGGGACAAGTCGGGTTCGTGCAGTCGGTGAGGCCACCGATGCCAATGCCAACCAGCGCGTCAAGCTTCCCTGCCGCCTTCAACTGCATCAGCATTCGGTCGATGCTGTAGGGCGCTTCGTGGGTCTCTTCTAAGAGCAAGATGGCGTCTCGGGTATCGATTTCCCACGATGTCCCGAGGCTCGCAACGACGAGTTTCAGCGAGCCGCCGGTAAGCCGACCTTCCCCCCAACCCCGCTGTACCGACTTGCCCACCATGCGCTGGGGCGGTCCGACACCCAGGAGCGTTGTCGCGATCGCGCGCTTGCTGTCCGCGCTCAATGCGTCGGTGCGGTCGAGCATCGGCCCGTGATGCCCCATCAGCCCGGCCCGACGCAGTTGCCAAAGCAGCAGAGTCGTCACGTCGCTATATCCGAACAAAGGCTTCGCCGCGGCGCGTACCGGCTTTTCGTCGAGTAGATGTATGATGCGATGGCAGCCATAACCGCCACGCGCACAAAAGATGCCGTCCACGTTCGGGTCGTTGACCAACTGCATAAACTCTTCGGCGCGTCGCTCATCATCGCCCGCGAGGTAACCGGTCGCACGCGTGATGTCGTCGGCGTAGACGACTTCAAAGCCCAGCTTGCGGAGCATCGAAACGCCCGCAGCCAATCGCGTTTCGTCGATCGGGCCGGCGGGGGCAGCGATGCCTAGGGTCGCGCCCTTTTTGAGCACGCGCGGCTTGCGCAGGATCGGCATGTTAGAACGGGTCGTCCGGAAGACCGGCGTCATTCGGAAAGCTTCCCGAAGGCGAGGGCTCGCCAGCTTCAAAACTCTGCGGGCTCGCGTAGCCGTAACCGGCTTCATTCTCGGGCCAGTCGCGGAACAAAGCGAAGCGCCCCAAGAACTCAAGCTTCACGGTGCCGGTCGGCCCGTTACGTTGTTTGCGGATCAACAGCTCGGCCATGTCCTGATGTTCGGTTTCGGGGTTGTAGACGACATCGCGGTAAATGAAGCCAATGATGTCTGCGTCCTGCTCGATCGCGCCAGACTCACGCAGGTCGGCAAGTATCGGACGCTTGTCGTCTTTGCGCGTTTCCGGGCCGCGATTCAACTGCGAAAGTGCGATCACCGGGATGTTGAGTTCCTTCGCAAGGCCCTTGAGGCCACGACTGATCTCACTGATTTCTTGCTCGCGACTCGCGACGTTCGCGCTGCCCCGCGCAAGCTGAAGGTAGTCGACGATCACAAGGTCGAGTCCGGATTGGGCGTGCATGCGACGACACTTAGCCCTCATCTCAAGCACCGTGGCGGCGGGCGTGTCGTCAATAAAAATATCGGCGGCCGAAAGTTTTTCAGCCGCTCGAACCAACGCGCCATGACTCTCGACAGAAATAAAACCGTTGCGAAACGCGGACGCGTCAACCATCGCCTCGCTTGCGAGCAAACGCATCACGAGAGACTGAGTCGTCATCTCGAGAGAGAAGACTGCGACCTTTTTTCCATGGTCGACCGCAACGTTGCGCGCGATATTCAGCGCCAGTGCCGTCTTTCCCATCGAGGGACGCGCTGCGATAATAATCAAGTCGCCGGGTTGCAGACCCCCGGTCATGGAATCGAGCACGGTGTAATTCGTCGATAGCCCCGTGAGGTCGCCACCGCGGTTCATCAACATTTCGATGTGGTTAATCGCGCTGTGCACTTCGACGTTCATCGGGCTCAGCGAAGACTTTGCCTGCTCCTGGCTTAAAGCAAAGATCTTTGATTCCGCGGTGTCGAGGGCTTGATCGGAAGCCTGGCCTTCGTCGTAGCCGAGGTTGACGATCTCTGAAGCCACACTGATCAAGCCGCGCTTCACGCTCTTTTCGCGCACGATGCGGGCGTAGTGAACGATGTTCGCTGACGTCGCTTCGTAGTCCGCGATTTCTGCCAGTGCGACCGGGCCGCCAATGGATTCGAGCAAGTCGTTTGACTTGAGATAGTCGGCCAGGGTAACGAGATCGACCGGCTGGTTCTTGTCCTTCAACGTGATCATTGCCTGATACAGCGCTTGATGGGCAGGATGATAAAAACTCTCGACTTCGATCTCTGTCACAATTCCGTGTATGGCATTATTGTCGAGCAAGATCGCGGAGAGCACCGCCTTCTCTGCATCGAGGTCACTCGGCGGTACGCGACGTCGCGGGTCTTGCGGCGGAGTCGGAGGACTCTGTTTTCGACTATCCCACGGTCCCTGCCCGCCTTCGTTCACAGTGGCTCCCCTCGATCATCGCGTAGTCGCGAACGGGCGCGACACGTAACGCTCAATTTCGATATTGGATCGGATAGCCGGCGGGCCGGCGAGGTTGCAATCGGTTGGACATGCGCGCCTCACGCCGCCCCGAACAACAGAACCAGTATAACTGGATTGCCCACGCCACAGCGCAGATATTCACCTGCGTCGAGATTCAGACACATCGATCCATAACAACGTTATCCCCACTCACCTCGTTCGACTACGGCGACTGGGAGCAAAACGTGCGAACAAGCAAAGAAGTGCGGTCAGCGGGCCAAATGCCCGCTGACCATGATCCTTCTAAACGATCAGTCTTCGACGCTGACGATCAGCTTCACGCTCGAATCAATTTCCGAATGGAGTTTGATTACGATCGTGTGCTCGCCGACTTCCTTCACGGCGTCGGGCATCTGGATCTTGCGGCGATCGAGCTTGATGCCCTTCCCTTCGATCAACTCGGCGATATTCGCCGACGTCACCGAGCCGAAGAGCTTGCCGTCTTCGCCAGCGCGCTTGCTGACTTCCAGCACCATGCTCTTGAGCTTGTGGCTGGTTGCGCGTAGGTCTTTCAGTTCTTTCGCGAGCATATCGGCAATGACACGCTTGTTGTGATCGAGTTCCTTGATATTGGAGTCGGTCGCAATAATCGCCTTTCCCTCTGGAACCAGGAAATTGCGCGCATAGCCGGGCTTCACGCTGACGAGGTCACCTGCGCCACCGAGCTTGCCCATATCCTCACGTAGAATCACCTTGACTGCTGACATGGTGTCCCCCCGCTACATATGTCCTGCCGCAATGGGCAGGAGTGCAATTTGGCGAGCGCGCTTGATCGCGGTCGCGAGGCGGCGCTGATGCTTCGCGCAGGTTCCGGAAATACGGCGCGGCGTCACCTTGCCGGTCTCCGAAATGAAGAGTCGTAGCGTTTTCGGGTCCTTGTAGCTGAGGACCAACTTCTTGTCTGCGCAGTAGCGGCAAACTTTGCGCCGCTGGAACATGCCCTTCTTGGCTTTACGTGCCTTCTTGCGCGCGCGCGCCCGGAGCTTCGCCTTAACGCTCCAGTTCCCGCGGCTGGCACGGTCGCCACCCGGACCGGAGGATCGAGACCCTCGATCGTATCCTTCGTCTTCGTCGCTCATGAGCCCTCCTCCTTGGTCTCTGCGTCGCCGGCTGCGTCGTCAGCAGCGCTTTCTTCGGCGACGGCTTCTGGGGCGGCTTCGGAAACTGCTTCGGCGGCGGCTCCGCCTTCTTCACCAGCTTCTTCTGCAGCACCAGCCTCTTCACTTGCAGCAGCAGCTTCTTCAGTTGCAGCAGCAGCGGTCTCGATCGCGATTCGCTCCGCATCGGCACGGGCCTTGGCCTCTTCGTCTTCGCGGGCCTTGGCTTCTTCTTCTTCGCGAGCGGCACGTTCTTGTGCTTTGCGCTCTTGCTCGGCTTCGGCTTCGGCAGCTTCGAGCTTGCGCGCTTCGACGTCGGTGACGTCGGGGTCGGCCAAGATCGTCATGAAGCGCAGGATCGACTCGTTGAGTCGAAGCGCACGTTCAAGTGGCCGAACCACCTGGCCGTCACTCAAGAACGAGTAGATGTAGTAGTGGCCCTTGTGAAAGCGACGGATCTCGTAGGCGAGCTTTCGCTTGCCGAGGCTTTCGTTTTGCAGCCGAATAGAGCCGCTGTCCGCCAAGATTCCTTCGAGACGCTCAAAAATTGCAGCGGTCCCTTCGTCGGAAATCTCCGGCTGGACGATGATAGTCGTTTCGTATTCCCGCAAAGACTCGCCTCCTGGTCAGACACTCGAAGTGTCCGAGCCCCTGCGTAAGTTGCCTCTTCGACGGGTTCGACGAGGTCAAATGCAAGGACTGAGGTTGATGGTTCGATTATTCGAATTTTAGACCCGCCCGGACAGGACGCCTGGGTTCGGGAGGCCAATGGATACCAATAGGTGGGCGTCCGCACAAGGCAAATTGGCGCGACGTCCACTTTCACAGGGAGTCAGGCCCCGGGATCCAGAAGCCGGTGCACCCGTGAGTCAGCGCCCAGCTCCGGGTGAAACGTGCAGGCGAGAATATTTCCCTGGCGCACCAGCACCGGTACACCCTCGACCCGCAAGAGAACCTCCACGCCAGCGCCAATTTTGCTGAGCTGGGGCGCACGAATAAAGACGCATCGAAGCCCCTCTAGCTCCTGAGCGGCTTTTCCCGCGCCGTGAGCAGCCGGATCGGCGATCGCAGCGAACGAATCGACCTGGGTCCCGTAAGCGTTGCGCTGGGCGACAACGTCGATCAAGCCGAGTGTCTTGACCGGGTGGTTCTCCGATGCCCCGGCGAGCAAGATCGCCCCGGCACAGGTTCCGAGGATGGGTTTGCCCGAATCGGCAAACGACGCGAGCGGCCCATAGAGCCCCAGGCGGTCGAGGCCCTTCGCGATGGTGGTGCTCTCGCCCCCGGGCAGGATCAGGGCATCAATTTCGCCGAGATCCTTTTCGCGCAAGACCGGCCGTGAGCTCGCGCCTAGGCGCTCTAGCGCCCGGGCGTGAGCATCCACGTCCCCCTGAATTGCCAAGATGCCGACCCGCACGGAGCGCCCTCCCCTTAGGAATCTGCGCGGCTACCAGCCGCGATTTGCGAGCCGCTGACTTTCGTCGAGGGTTTCCATCTCGATCCCTTCCATCGCGTCACCAAGACCGCGACATGCTGCCATCACTTCTGCGGGATCTTCCCAGTGGGTGTTCGCGCGAACAATGGCGCGGGCTCGGGTTTCGGGGTCGGCACTCTTGAAGATGCCCGAACCCACGAAGATGGCTTCGGCACCGAGCATGCGACACAACGCCGCATCTGGCGGCGTCGCGATCCCACCGGCCGCAAAATTCGGAACCGGGAGTTTGCCGTGTTCATGGACGTATTGAACGAGGTCGTAGGGCGCACCCAATTCTTTGGCATGGGCCATCAGCTCTTCGCTGCGCAACGCACCAATCGCACGGATGTCGCCATTGAGGGTGCGCAAGTGACGCACGGCCTCGACAATGTTGCCGCTGCCCGCTTCGCCCTTGGTGCGAATCATTGCCGCACCTTCACCGATGCGTCGGAGCGCTTCACCGAGATTTCGCGCGCCGCACACGAACGGAGCTTTATAGTCGTGCTTGTCGACGTGGTGTGCATCGTCGGCGGGTGTCAGCACCTCGCTCTCGTCGATAAAGTCGATCCCCATGGCTTCAAGTACGCGGGCTTCCATCATGTGCCCGATCCGAACCTTCGCCATCACGGGGATCGAAACGCACTGCTGAATCTCTTCGATCATTTCGACCTGACTCATGCGCGCAACACCGCCGTCGCGACGAATGTCGGAAGGCACGCGTTCAAGTGCCATCACGGCACAGGCGCCAGCGTTCTCGGCAACCTTCGCCTGGTCGGCGTTGGTCACGTCCATGATCACGCCGCCCTTCATCATTTCCGCCAAGCCGACCTTCAGCTCGAAGGCCTCTGCGGTGGTCTTTGCACTGCCAATTGCTTTGCCGA
>JASDVE010000218.1:0-19842 GCA_041891195.1 Myxococcota bacterium
CGCCGGTTCTGCCTAGGGCAACCGGATGCCGCTCCGGAGGCGGAACTAGCGTTCGAAACGCTCGGCAGTTCGCGTCACTTCGGCCTCGGCGCGGCGCACGTATCGAGGTGCTAAACCGGCCGCATCGACCCCACCCCGCTCGGCGAATTCGGCAACCGCGAGGCGCCCCACACTCCCGGCAGTCGGCTCGAGGCCCAGCCCGGCAGCGAACGCCAAATCGTCGCCTCGTTTTTCGCGAATGGCCGCGGAGACGACGTCGACTCCGTCGCCGACCAATACACACCCCGTCGGCAAGCGAGTCGAGAGTTCGGTGGCGTCATAGACCAACTCGGGGAGAACGCTTCCGCGGGCCGCATAGGCTGCGTTGTCACCCGCAAAAGCCGCGGCGTATACCTCGCCGCGTTGCGCGTTCAACATGCCGATGATGGCCGCAGTTTTGGGAAGCGAGGCGCCGTCGATCTCGGCGGCTTCGGCGAGTACCTGCAAAGTTGAAACGCCGACGACCTGAACATCGGTTCCGTAAACCAAGCCCTTCACGGTCGCGACGCCAATCCGCAAACTCGTGAACGAACCGGGGCCAATCGAAAGCCCGATACAACCCAGCGCCTCAATCGTGACACCGCCGTCACCCAGCACGCGATCCACCAACGGAAGCAAGCTTTCGGCTTGCTGTCGGTCTGCAACGGCAGAATGCTCAACGACCACTTCGCCTCGGTCGAGCAACGCCACGCTTGCAGTACGCGTCGCGGAACACAGCGCCAGGCAGAGCGTGTCGGACGCGCCCGAGCTCACAATCCCGTGCCGCGGAGCCATTCGACGAATACGCCCCAATGCCTCGACAGATCGTTCCAAAACGCCAGCCCCATCAGCATCAAGATAAACGTGAGGCCGATCTGCTGAACGATCTCCCGGCTGCGAAGTGAGATCGGAGAGCGCTTCACCGCTTCTACAATGATGATCACCGCTTGCCCGCCGTCGAGGATCGGGATCGGGAGCAAGTTCAAAAACCCGAGGTTGATGCTGATAAACACCATGGTGTTGAGATAGACCAGCCAACCCATGTCGAGGGACTTGCGCGCAACTTCCGCGATGCCAATCGGACCAGAAACATTGTCGAGCCCAACATCACCGCTCACCAGCTTGCCCAGGCTTCGCAGGAACAACGACGCACGATCGATCGTCATGTGTGTCGCCTTCGGGATCGACACGAGCGGGTTCCAGATCTTTACGACGTGCTGGGCACCGGCGAGGGTTGGGAAGCCGTGGGTAATCCCGATCAAGTAAACCGTCTGCTCCATGCCCGTGATGTCGAACGGCCCGGGCACTTGGCTTTCTTTCGGCGCGATGCTCACCGCCTTCGTTTCACCCGCGCGCGCGTAGGTGATGTCGAGGCTACGGCCGCCGCTTGTGCGCACGGCTTCGGCGAAGGTCGCGAAACTTCCGACGGGGGCGCCGTCGACCGCCAAGATCAAATCGCCCGGCGCAAGGCCTGCTGCTTCAGCCGGCATGCCTTCGCTGACGTTGCGTACGAGCACCGCGGCCGGGATCACGCCGAGTGCACGAAGGTGCGTGAGCGCTGGAATTTCGAGTTCAACCTGTATCGCATCGTCGCCGGCGCCGCGTGCGACCACAATGCTGACACCTGCGCTCGAAGTCTGTTGCGCGTAGGCATCGGAAAGGCTTTCCCAGTCTTCGACTTCAACCCCCGCGATAGACTCGATGCGGTCGCCTGACAAGAGACCGGCGGCCTCTGCGGGTGAGCCGGTTTCGGGAATGCCGACCAGCGTGGGCAAGCGGCGGTGTCCGAGGCCGATCCAGCCTATTTCGATCACTTCGCCAAACTCGTTCATCGACGAGCGGATGGTGACGGGAACGTCGATCGACATCGCAGCGCCATCGCGCTCGAGCCCGATCGCAATGGAGGTGCCGCCGTGCTCGCGAACCGCACGGGACACGACGTCCCAACTCTCGACGAGCACGCCATCGACGGACGTGATTTTGTCGCTCGCAAGTATGCCCGCAACCGCCGCCGGCGACTGCATCTCGACCATTCCAACAACCGGCGATGCTTGCGGGAGCCCTGCTCCGAGAACACCGACAAATGCGACGATGGGAAGCAGAAGGTTCATGACGGGTCCGGCGAACGTGATGGCCAACTTTTGCCATGCCGGCTTGGCGTCCAAGTACTCGTCCGGGCGTGCGTCGGGGACGCTTTCGAGTTCTTCGCCTTGGACGCCCTGCATCTGCTCGCCGAGCATTTTCACAAAGCCGCCGAGTGGGAACCAGGCGATCACGTATTCGGTGCCACCGCGAACCCAGCGAAGACGGAGGTTGCCGATTCCGATCGGCGAGCCGAAGCCGAGCGAGAAGGTGAGAACGCGAACACCGCACATCTTGGCCACAAGGAAGTGTCCAAGCTCATGCACAAAAATCAAAATCCCAAGCATGGGTACGACGGCGAATAAATAGTCGAGAATGTTCATGTAGATCCTTCGTCGTGCGCGCTTTGAGCCTTGACTTGCTTATGACCTTTGAGTGCTATTCGCGCTGAATCGCGCGCCCAAGCATCGGCGGCAAGAATCGTGTCGATGTCGTCAACGCGCACTCCGCCGCGCGCAGCCAAGTGCGCGTCCAGCACCGAACCGTTGATTGCGGGGATGGCCCCGAACGGAATCGCGCCTTCAAGAAACGCGGCAACACTGATCTCATTCGCGGCGTTGAGCACCGCGGGAGCTTCTTCGCTGCCTTCGAGAGCCCGGTAGGCCAAGTCGAGACACGGGAATTTGATCCGGTCCGGGTGTTCGAAATCGAGGCGGGCAATCTCTGCAAGATCGAGACGTGGGATGTCGAGGGCGATGCGTTCCGGGTGCGCGAGTGCGACCACAATGGGAACGCGCATGTCCGGGAGCCCGAGCTGGGCGATCACCGAGGTATCGCGAAACTCGACCAACGAATGAACGATGGATTGCGGATGCACGACAACGTCGATCTGGCTTGCCTCGACATCGAACAACCAGCGCGCCTCGATCACTTCGAGGCCCTTGTTCATCAAGCTGGCGGAGTCGATCGTGATCTTCGAGCCCATGTCCCAGTTGGGATGATTGAGTGCTTCTTCGATGCTGGCATTTTCGATGCGCGACGCATCCCAACCGCGAAAGGGTCCGCCTGAACAAGTCAGGATCACGCGCGATACGTCTTCGGCACGTTGCCCAGACAGCGCCTGAAAGATCGCGCTGTGCTCACTGTCGACGGGCAACAGGGTGACATCGTGCGCCTTCACTTCTCGCAACACGAGAGCACCGGCCATCACCATGACTTCTTTGTTTGCGAGCGCCACATCACGTCCAGCACGAATGGCCGCCAACGTCGGTGCGAGCCCGACAGCGCCAACAAGAGCCGCGACGACTAGATCGCACGGGTCCTGCGTTGCCACCGCATGGAGGCCGTCGTCTCCGACACGGATCTCAACTGCGTCGCCAACCCGCCCTGCGAGTTCGCGCGCACCGGCTTCGTCTCTCACGGAAACGAGCTTGGGCGCAAAGCGCTTGACCTGTTCCGCGAGCAGTTCGATGTTACGACCGGCCGCCAAGGCTTCAACGCAGAACGTATCCGGGTTCTGTGCCACAACCGCGAGGGTTTGAGTGCCGACGCTGCCCGTACTGCCGAGGATCGACAACCGCTTCACTCGGACTCGCTCGTAGCGCCAGCCGCGCCATCCGTGCCGCCTTGAACCTGGGCACTTGTCAGCCCGAAGCGACGCTCGCGCCCCTGGTAGTCCGCGATGGCATCGACCAACTGGGCTCCACGAAAGTCAGGCCACATATGGTCGGTCGTATAAATTTCGGCGTACGCGATCTGCCAGAGCAAGAAGTTCGACACACGCGAATCTCCGCCGGTTCGAATCATCAAGTCAGGGTCTGGAACATCGGGCGCGTAGAGATACGCGGAGAATGTCTTTTCGTCGAGCCGCTCGGGGTCGAGCTTGCCTGCTTCCGCGTCGCGCATCAGTTGCTTTGCCGCGTCGACGATCTCTTGCCGCGCGCCATAAGAGAGTGCAAATACGACTTCCATTCCGCCGTTGTTCGCCGTCTTCTTCATGACGTGCTTCACGACCATCCTCGTCGCACGCGGGAGTCTGTCGAGGCGGCCAATTGCGCGCACGCGGATCTTCTTTTCCATGATCTGCGGCAACTCGATGTCGATGTATTCTTCGAACAAGCCCATGAGCGAATTCACTTCGAGCTTGGGTCGATTCCAGTTCTCCATCGAGAACGCATACAGCGTGAGAACGTTGATCCCGAGATTGTGCGCCTCGCGCACAACGTCACGCACAGACTCAACGCCCTCGCGATGGCCGCGATTGCGATCGAGCCCGCGACGCTGCGCCCAACGCCCATTGCCGTCCATGATGATGGCGACGTGGTTTGGGATGGCATCGGTCTTCATGCGCGGATCATCCATCAAGACTAGACCTCCAGGACCTCTTGTTCCTTTTGGCTGGTCAACTCATCGATCTTCTTGCTGAACTCGTTCGTCAGGTCCTGAATGTGTTTATCGGCACGATGGCGGTCATCCTTGGGCAAAGAACCGTCCGTTTCGAGTTCTTTGACCATTGCGATGGCGTCTCGGCGGGCTTCGCGCACCCCAATCTTGTGCTCCTCCGCCATCTTCTTCACCTGCTTCACGAGCTGCTTGCGGCGCTCTTCCGTCAACGGCGGAACCGAGATGCGAATCACCTTCCCGTCATTGGCGGGGTTGAGGCCAAGCTGGCTGGCTTGAATCGCGCGCTCGATGTCGTTGAGAGACCCCTTGTCAAAAGCGGTTACGACGAGCAGCCTCGGGTCCGGCGCACTGAGATTGGCAAGCTGATTGAGCGGCGTTGCGCTGCCGTAGTAGTCGACCATGATACCGTCGAGCAGCGAAGTGCTGGCGCGCCCGGTGCGAATGCGAAGCATGTCCTTGCGATAGCTCTGGACCGACTTGCCCATCGCCTCGCTGGCTTCTTCATAAACGATTTCGAGATCTTCTTCGGCCATCTGCCCTCCGCTCGCCCGTTCCGCTGTGAGGTTCGCTACCGCTGTCTGGCTGACGCGTAAATCGTAGACGCGCTGCTGATCACTGACGCGCCGCTAACCGATGACGCGTGATTTATGATGCACAATGGATGACGCTTTTCTTGCTCTTCATACTCTTCTTCATGCTCTTGTTGCTCTTGTTGCTCTTGTTAATGACGCGTCACTCAGTAACAACCGTACCGACGGTTTCCCCAACCATCACCTTGGTGAGGTTGCCCGCGACCCCCATGTCGAACACGACAATCGGCAGCGCATTTTCGTTGCAAAGCGCAATCGCTGCCTGATCCATAAACTTCAGACCGTCGCGAATCGCCTGATCGAAGGTGATGCGCTCGTAACGTTTGGCGTCGGGGTTCACGTGAGGGTCCGAGTCGTACACGCCGTCCACCTGGGTAGCCTTGAGAATCACGTCCGCGTGGATCTCGGCCGCGCGAAGCGCCGCCGCGGTATCCGTGCTGAAGTACGGGTTACCGGTTCCGCCGCCGAAGATCACGATGCGCCCTTTTTCTAGGTGACGTATCGCCCGCCTACGAATGTAGTGCTCGGCGACTTGAGCGATGTCGATCGCCGACAGGACCCGGGTCTTCAGGTCGACTTTCTCGAGCGCGTCCTGCAACGCCATGGCGTTGATCACGCTGGCGAGCATCCCCATATAGTCGGCATTGGCGCGGTCCATGCCCTCTTTCGCAGCCGTCATGCCGCGAATAATATTGCCGCCGCCGATCACGATGCTGATCTGGACGTCCATCTCGTGTACTTCGCGGATTTGATCCGCGATCCCACCGATTACCCCGGGGTTGATGCCAAAGCCGTCATTGCCGGCGAGTCCTTCACCGGACAGCTTAATCAACACGCGGCGGTAAACGGCTGAGCTCACGAGGTGGCCGCCTCCCCGAGTTTAAAGCGGTGAAAGGACGCAACGGTGAGACCGGCGTCATTGGCAGCCAGTACCTTCGCCACGGTGGTGTCGGGGTCTTTCACGAACGCCTGCTCGAGCAAGCAGTTCTCTGCGTAGAACTTGTTGATGCGGCCTTCGACGATCTTGTCGACGATGTTCTCGGGCTTGCCACTTTGCAGCGCCTGATTTCTCAAAATTGTCTTCTCGCTTTCGACGAGGTCGGCGGGAACAGCCGCGCGATCGATCGCGATCGGCGTCGGGTCGATGGCGGCAACATGCATGGCCACGTCCTTAGCCACTGATGCGTAGTCGGCGTCGGAGGCGGCACCGCCTGCGCCGCCGCTGAGTGCAACCACCACACCGAGCTTGCCGCCCATGTGGATGTAGCTGCCAACAACAGTATCGGAGACAATGCGCTCTACGCGCTTCAAAGAGATGTTCTCGCCCATCGTCGCCGCAGCGTTCGTCACGCGGGCTTCGATCGTTTCGTCACCGGCCTTCAACGCCTGTGCTTGCTCGACGTTGGCCGCGCTGCCGTCGTTCACAATGGCGGTCGCGATTTCATTGGCCAATCCCTGAAAGTCGTCTGTCTTGGCGACGAAGTCGGTCTCACAACCGAGCTCGATCATGACGCTGGTCGTGCCTTGGTTCGCAACGGCGATCGTGCCTTCGCTGGTCTCGCGACCGGCGCGCTTGCCGGCCTTCGACAGACCACGTTCCCGCAACAGCTCAAGCGCCTTCTGCGGGTCGCCGTCGGCCTCGGTCAAAACCTTCTTACAATCCATCATGCCTGCGCCGGTTGATTCGCGCAGTGCCTTTACGTCCTGGGCGGAGATGCTCGCCATGGGGTTGCCTTTCCTTTCGGAAATCCTTCGCTTGGACCCTTTGCCTCGATGCAAAGCTTGCTTGCTGTGCTTCGTCGCGCTGGTTCTTACTTGGACTTCGAATTTGCGGTTTGAGTTCTCGACTGGCTCAATTTGGGTTGGAAGAGTTCACGCGTCACCGAGGAGGTTGCCCCCCTAGCGTCTCACGCGTCGCTCGCCGGTTCTTCCTTCTTTTCGACAGGTGCAGCAGGCGCGGCGGGTTCAGCCACGGCGACAGGTGCAGCAGGCGCGGCGGGTTCAGCCGCGGCGACAGGAGCAGCAGGCGCGGCGGGTTCAGCGACGGCGGCGGGAGCAGCACTCGCGGCGGCGGCGGGCTCTGTCCCTGCGGCGGCCTTCTCCTCAACCTTCTTCTTGCCATCTTTTTCAGTCCAGCCACCGGAGCTCTGGGTACGGCCGGAACCACCGCCTTCCTTGCCACCGCGACCACGTCGCGGCGTTTGCTTGATCTCGACAACCCGGCGGCCTGATGCGGTCGGGGCCTGCTGGTCCCTTTCGGGAGTCGGCTGCGAAGCGAGCTTTTCTGCCCGGGCTGCGGCGCCTTGCGCGCATGCGTCTGCGAATGCGTCGCAATAGAGCGAGACCGAGCGGATGGCATCGTCGTTGCCGGGGATCGGGTAGTCGATGTCCTTAGGGCTACAATTACTGTCGACCACACCGATGACACTGATGCCGAGGCGCTTGGCCTCCGAAACTGCGATCGCTTCCTTGCCGACATCGATCACGACGATCGCCGCGGGGAGCTTATTCATCTGGCGCATTCCAGCGAGGCTCTTTGCGTACTTGTCGCAAGCGCGGCTCATGCGCGCGAGTTCCTTCTTTGAGAGCGCTTCGCGCTTCTCTTCGTCGTCCTGAATTTCAAGCATCGACTTGTACTGGTCGATCGACTTCTTGACCGTCTTCCAGTTGGTCATCATGCCGCCGAGCCAACGAGAATTGACGAAGGGCTGCTTGGCGCGGGTCGCCGCAGCTTCAATAAACGGTGCGGCCTGGCGCTTGGTGCCGACGAACAGAATCCCTTGGCCTTCGCTGGTCAGCTCGCGCACGTGGGCGAGCGCCTTGCGGAAGAGCGGCAGCGTCTGGTCGAGGTCGATGATGTGGGTGCCGTTGCGCTCGCCGAAGATGAAGTGCTTCATCTGCGGGTTCCAGCGGTGGGTCTGATGACCGAAATGCACGCCGGCTTCGAGCAAGCTCTGGATATTGATCTCGGTGGCCTTCATGGCCTCAGCCATTTCGCTCGCGGGTGCTGCAGCTGCAGCTTCGGGCGTGGCCGCTACTTCGGTCGGTTCGACCGGGGTCTCACTCATCTTCTTCTCCTTTGCGGTTGGGCCTCCGCTCCGCTCACAACCGCTTCGCCGCTTGTCCAAGGTCACGAGACCCAGGTGTATGCGACAGTCCGGTTGTTCCCCTGACCCGTTCATCCTCGAGGTGCAATCGAAGCGAGTCGATCTCGCTTCGTCTTCCTCGATCTGGATTCCACGGGCACCGCAGGGGAATTGCAGAACGTGTGTTTTTTTTGCGCTCGGCAGCCTAGCGCCTTTGGTTTTTCGGCGCTCGGGGCAAGGGCCTGAGAATTCAGGGATTTTTGAAGATTTTTGGGGCTGCTGCACCGCTTTGGGAGATGTCGAGAGGGCCATCATAGACGAACGAAGTCGCCATTTGGGCAACACTCGAGACTGCGGGTACCGGGGAACGCTGTGAGCCGAGCGTTTGGCCGAGCGCGTGGGGCGGGTTCGTGAACGCCGCAGGTCCTGTCCGTATCGCCGGAAGAACCGCCGATGCGGGGACGCCCCCCCGGCCGTCTTCCAGAAGAACCCACGGTCAAAAGGTCCCGGGCGGAGGGCTGGCGGTTCTGTGCGCGCCGTTGCGAACTTTGCGTGCTGCCCGGTGTGGGAGGTCCGAATTGTTTCAGCGGGATCGCCGCGACTCGCCTGGCCGCACGTACAAATCAGGTCGTGTATTCGGCGTTGATGCGGACGTAGTCGTAGCTGAGGTCGCAGGTCCAGAGTCGCTTCGAAGAACGCCCAGCCCCGAGACTCACATGCACCGTGATGTCCGTGCTCTTGAGCCCTGCTTCGGCGCGCTTGCGGGCTGCAGGCCCCGTCGACGCCCCCGCTTTGAATACCGGCGTCCCACACAGCCTCACTTCGACGCGCGGCAGGTTCAATTTCACCCGCCCCGCCCCGATGGTCTGAAGGATGCGGCCCCAGTTCGGGTCGTGTCCGAAGAGCGCGGTCTTCACGAGCATCGAGTTTGCGATCCGACGCGCGGCGAGATCCGCCTGCTGGGGACTCGCTGCGCCGGTGACTTCGACAGTGACGAGCTTGGTCGCCCCTTCGCCGTCCCGGGCAAGCATCTGCGACAACTGTGTGGCGACGTCTAGCAGCGCCGTCTCAAAGCGCGCCGCCCCCGCACTCTTGGCGCTGCGAATCGCTGCGTTTCCCGCAACGCCGTTGGCCATCACCACAACCGTGTCACTCGTCGAGCCTTCGCCGTCGATCGTCACACAGTTGTACGTCTGGTCCGCAACGCGCTTGAGCGCACCGCGCAAAAACGCCGGCGATACGTTCGCGTCGGTTGTAATGAACGAGAGCATCGTGGCCATATTGGGTTCGATCATTCCCGAACCCTTGGCGATGCCGGAAATCGTGACCTGCTTGCGATTCACCACCACCGTCGTGCTTGCGTACTTGGCGAACGTGTCCGTGGTGCGAATCGCTTCGGCCGCACGCTTGAAACCATTGGCTTTAAGTTCTTTCTGCGCGAGTACCGCACCCGCGCGAATTTTCGCCATCGGGAGGGGTTCACCGATCACGCCCGTCGAGGCGACGAGAACTTCGTCGGCGCTACAACCAATGGCTTTGCCTGCAGCCGCTGCCATGGTTGCAGCATCGCGCCGGCCGCGCTCGCCCATGGCGGTATTCGAGCAGCCGCTGTTGGCGACGATCGCCCGAGCCCGACCTGCCGCTGCGCGCGGCCGGGACCATTCGACCGGAGCGCCCACGATGGTCGACTTTGTAAAAACGCCGGCAACCGAAGCGGGTTCGTCGCTGACGATCATCGCGAAGTCGAGGTCCGACTCTTTGACGCCACAGTGAACGCCCGCGTAGCGAAACCCGGGGACCGGCAAAGCGGCGCCGAGTTTCCCCTGCGCGCGAGCGGCCACGCTCTTGGTTTGCGTGGGCTTTCGCTGGGTCTTTTTCGAGCTCTTTGTAGGGCTCTTTTTCGAGCTCTTTTTCGAGCTCTTTGTAGGGCTCTTTGTAGGGCTCTTTGTAGGGCTCTTTGTAGGGCTCTTTGTAGATGTCGCCGTCATGCCGCGTACTTATAGCGAACGATCCCTGCAGGTCAGGGGGGTCAGGCCGCGCAGCACTTCTTATACTTCTTGCCACTTCCACAGGGGCATGGATCGTTGCGCCCAATCTTGCCCGGTGCATTGCCGCCGGCACCCTTGGAGAGATGGGGGCCCTTCGAACCTTCCGGCAATGCCGCCTCGTTTTCTTGGGCCCGATTGCGGACCGTCTCGATTCGCGGGGTCGGGAGTGCAAAGCGAAACAGGACCTCGGCGGCCTGGTCGTCCATGCGTTGCTCGGTTTCGGCAAAAAGCGCAAAGCCTTCGCGCTGATACTCCACCTTCGGGTCCTTCTGGGCGTAGCCCCGCAGGCCAATGCCCTCGCGCAGGCCGTCCATCGTATGGAGGTGATCCTTCCATTGGGTGTCGAGCACCTGCAACAGGATGTCGCGCTGGAACCATTCAAACTTGGGGTAACGAATTCCGGAATACTGCTCGGCCATCTCGAGGCAGCGCACCCTCTTCTCTTCTAACCCGGCTTCGATGATGTCGAGCAGCGCACGACCGAAATCGTCTCGTTCGTCAAACGGCTTTCCGTCGGGGCCCGTGAAGGGAGACTCGTCTGCAGCGGGCGTGAGGCCAAACTGCGTTTCCAGCGCGGCAGAAATATTGTCGATGTCTTCGCCTTCTGGGCCGCCCTTGTCGGGCCAGTGGGTGGCGAGGACTTTGACCACCACGCCTTCGAAAATTTCTTCGATCTCTTGTTGCAGACTTTCACTAACGAGCACATTCAAGCGACGGGCGTAAAACGCCTGACGCTGCTTGTTCATCACGTCGTCGTAGTCGAGCAAGTGCTTGCGCATGTCGAAGTTCCGCGCTTCGACCTTCTTTTGGGCGCCTTCGATAACCCGGGTCAGCATGCGGTTTTCGATCGCTTCGCCTTCTTCCACACCGACACGGTCCCACCACTGGGAAACGCGATCGGCTTCGAAGATGCGCAACAAGTCGTCTTCGAGAGATAGAAAAAACTGACTCGAGCCGGGGTCGCCCTGGCGCCCAGAACGACCACGCAACTGGTTGTCGATGCGGCGACTCTCGTGACGCTCGGTGCCGAGAATATGCAGGCCGCCTGCCTCAAGCACTTCCTTCTGCGCCTCCGCGCATTCGCGTTCAAAGCGCAGCAGCGTCTCGGTGTAGTTCTCGTCGTCTTTGTCGCCGTGGCACTTTTCGAGCGCCAGCGCCTCGGGATTGCCGCCGAGCACAATATCGGTGCCGCGACCGGCCATATTGGTCGAAATCGTGACCGAAGCCTTGCTCCCCGCCTGGGCGACGATGTCGGCCTCGCGCTCGTGATGCTTGGCGTTCAAAACTTTGTGTTTGATGCCGCGCTTTTTGAGCAAACGCGAAAGCATTTCTGACGTCTCGATCGAAATCGTACCGACGAGGACCGGCTGCCCCTTTTCCTGCCGTTCGGCGATTTCATCTGCGACAGCGTCGAATTTTTCTTTCTTGGTCTTAAAGACGACGTCGGAAAGGTCGTCTCTCAATAGCGGTCGATGAGTCGGAATGAGCGACACGTCGAGGTTGTAGATCTTGGCGAACTCGGGGGCTTCGGTGTCCGCCGTACCGGTCATGCCCGAAATCTTCGAGTACATGCGAAAAAAGTTCTGGAAGGTGACGGTTGCGAGCGTTTGATTCTCACTGCGAACCGTGATGCCCTCTTTCGCCTCAACGGCCTGGTGCAAGCCGTCCGACCAGCGGCGTCCCGGCATGGGGCGCCCGGTGTGTTCGTCGACAATGATGACTTCTTTTTTGCCGCTATCGCCAACCGCCACCATGTAGTCAACGTCAAGCCGCTTCAAGGTGTGGGCGATCAAGGCCTGAGAAATGGCATGGTTCACCGGGAGCATTTGCGGGTCGTAGAGATTTTCGATGTTCAACGTCTGTTCGACTTTGTGGATGCCCTCTTCGGTCAGCGTCGCAGAATGGTTTTTCTCGTCCATCCAGTAGTCACCGGTTTCTTCGACACCCTTGCTCGGCTCACCTTTTGTCCCCGCCTTCAGGCTCGGGATGATGCGATTGACGACCGCGTAGACCTGGGTGTCTTCCTCCGACGGGCCCGAAATGATCAACGGGGTTCGCGCTTCGTCGATCAGGATCGAGTCGACCTCGTCAATGATCGCGTAGTTGAGCTCTCGCTGGACGCGGTTGTCCGCGCTCATCTTCATGTTGTCGCGTAGATAATCAAAACCGAGTTCGTTGTTCGTGCAGTACGTGATGTCGCAGTCGTAGGCTTCGCTGCGTTCGACGTCGTTCATGCCGTGCACGATCTGGCCAACGGTCAGGCCCATGAAGCGATGCACTTCGCCCATCCATTCGGCATCGCGCTTGGCGAGATAGTCGTTCACGGTCACGATGTGAACGCCCGCACCGGAAAGTCCGTTCAAGTATGAAGACAACGTCGCGACAAGAGTCTTGCCCTCGCCAGTCTTCATTTCGGAAATGTTGCCCTGGTGAAGCATGATGCCGCCGATCATCTGCGCGTCGTAGTGCCGCTGACCGAGGGTTCGCTTCGCCGCTTCGCGCACGACCGCAAATGCTTCGGGAAGCAAGTCGTCGAGGGTCTCGCCTGCTTCGAGTCGAGCGCGAAAAGCCGGGGTCATTGCGATGAGGTCGGCGTCGTTCATGCCCTCGTATGTGGGCTCGAGACTCGCAATTTCCGCTACGATCGGAAGCAGCCGCTTGATCGTGCGGTCGTTCGCGGTGCCAAAGATCTTACTCAGAATTCGTTGCATTGGAGTTTGGAACTCTCCCGAGCCGCTGGGCTTCGTGGGGCATGTTTTTGCTTGTTGAATGTCGCGCGGGTTCGTTGGGAACGAAGCTTTGGTGCGAAGCGTCCCGGGTCAACCTGCCCCCAGTTTATTCATCCACGTTGCCCGAACTTAATTGATTCCCACAAATAAAAATCCCGTGCGCAGCGAGTGCAACGACACGGGAAACGTATTGTTTCTTGAAAGCATTATCGCTCAGTCGAAAATATAGTCGAGGGGGTTCTTGGCCTTCCCGTTGACTTCGATGACATAGTGAACGTGGGGCCCGGTACTGCGTCCGGTGCTTCCAACCGACGCCACCCTCGTCCCGCGAACGAGCTCGTCGCCGGCCTTCACGAAGAGTTCCTTCGCGTGCCCGTAGGTGGTTCGCACACCAAACCCGTGGTCGACGACAACAGAGTTGCCGAGCGGTCCCTTGCTCCCAACGAAGACCACGCGTCCCGAAGCGGCGGCAACGATGTCCGCACCCGATGCCGCGGCGATGTCGATGCCTGCGTGATGCTGGCGTCGCCCCGTAAACGGAGAAATACGCGGGCCAAAGCGGGAAGTCAGCCAACCGCGCGTGGGCCAGATCGACGGCATCGAACTCAGCCGTGTGTGTTTGTCTTCGAGCTGAATCACGAGCTCTTCCATTGCGTGGGTGCGCAGGTCCGCAGACAACGCGATCGCTTTGCCACGCTCTTCGAGCTCACGCATCGCGCGCGCCTTTTCCGTCGTGAGGCCCGTCATATCTAACCCCCCGCCAGCCCGGGTCGGGATCATGTCGCCGTTCTGGCCCTGTCGCGCCGCCGCACCCAGCTCATTCGTTGGGATCGGGACACCCACAGGCATCTGCAAGTTGTCGTCGTCCGCGTCCGGGGCAACACTGCCATCGGGCACAACCTCGGTGATGCCCTCGCCACCGACGGCACTCGCGCCGGGTAGGTTCGCGATGATGCGGACCTTGCGTTCAAGTTCCAACACCGCGGCCATCCTTTCGGTCATCTCGTCGAAGGTCACTTGGACGCGATCCATCTCAAGGGTCTGCTCAACACTTTGAACGCGAAGCGCCGCGAGTTCGCCATTGTCGAGCTTGGTGCGGTAGTAGTCCACCGAGCCAACTAGTGTAATTAACACCAGTACACCGGCGGCCCGGGCCAAGTGTTTCACCCTGCTACCGCTTACCTGTACTCTTCGAATCGGCGACGTCTCGTCACCGACCAAAATTAGTGTGTACTGCTTCATCCGTACTGGTCTCCGCCACTCCCGTTCGATCGAGATCACACATTGTTTCGGGAGACCTCCCCCCCGACCTCAAATCGTTTTTCTGCGTCGTGCCTGGCCGAATGTCACCGCCTAATCGGGCAGCATGATTCCAATCACCAGTCTTCCCATGCGCACTTCGTCGCCGTTTTTGAGTTGCTGCCGATCCGCCTTGACACCATTCACCGTGGTTCCATTCGTGCTGCCCAGGTCCTGTAAAAAGAATGCCCCTTGATCGAAACCGATCGCCGCATGCGCTCTTGAAATCGTTGTTTCTGCCAACACCACGTCCGCACCGCGGCCCCGACCGATCACGATCCAATCGCGATCGAGGTTCACTTCGAGACCTTCATAGAAGCCCGACCGGATCCGCACAGCCCCACCTGTGGGCATCGCCAATGAAATGGGTTTCTGCATGTTGGTCCCCACAGAATCCATCGCCGCTCCAAAGCTAAAAGTGCGTGAAGCGAGTCACTGCCCACGCAAATCACGCGCGCATCCCGCCCCACATTCATCGGAATCAAAAATTCGGAGCTTGACCTCTACTTTTCGCTGGAGAGCGAGCAGAGGACGGAGCTGTGACTCCGAGACCGGGAGCGGCGGTCAAGGGAAGCAATCAGGCGCCCCTCAGCTCGAACTAAGGGTTTTTGCCTTCAAAAGCTCACGAGCATGGCGCCGGGTGGAGGCCGTAATTTCTTCGCCGCCGGCCATCCGCGCGATTTCTTCGACGCGATCTTTTTCGCTGAGCTTGGTGACGGTCGCGCAGACCCTGCCCGCCTTCTCACTCTTTTCGACCCGAAAATGCGTGTCGGCGAACGCAGCGATTTGGGGAAGATGCGTAATGCACAAGACTTGATGGTGCGCGGCCAGCTCGTTGAGAACTTGGCCGACCCGCTCGGCCGTCCTGCCGCCGATGCCCGCGTCCACTTCATCGAAGACCAGGACCATGCCTCCGCCTTCACGCCGGAGCCCATTCTTGACTGCCAGAAACACCCGAGACAACTCGCCCCCCGACGCGACCTTTTGCAAAGGGGCCGGGACTTCGTTGGTATTGGCTGAAAACTTAAATTCTGGCGACTCATTTCCGGACAGCCCACACGGCAAACCGTGCGGCGGTACGGCCGGCGAAAGATCGATATGAAAAGTTGCGCTGGGCATGTCTAAGGCGGCAAGAGATTTTTGCACGGTCTTTGAAAGTGCCTTGGCTGCCTTCGCCCGTCCGTTGCTCAGCTGCGCAGCCTTTTTGATGAGCCCGTTCTCAACATCTTTGCGCTCGACTTCGAGTTCGCTTTCGCGCTGGCCTGCGCCTTCGATCCCCACCAGCTGCTCCGCAACTTCGGCGCGAAAAGCAAGAATCTCTTCGACCGAGCTTCCGTACTTGCGACGCAATTTTTCGAATTGGGCCATGCGCTCTTCGAGGAACGCAACCCGCGCGGGATCCGACTCCACCGTGTCGGTGATGCGTTCGAAGTCGCGTGAGAGATCGCGCAGTTCGAGGTCAAGAGAAGCGAGTCGTTCAACAAGTTCTGTCAAACTCGGGTCGAGCTTTTCAAGCCCTTGCCCAAGTTTCAGTGCCAGCGCAATCGCGTCGATCGCGCCGCCGCCGTCGGACGCGTTGCCGTCCCCCTGCAGCGCATAAACAAGCTCGGTTCCATCTGTTTGTAACTGACCCGCGTGTGCAAGGCGGCTGTGCTCAAGGTTGATCGCGGCGAACTCTTCGGGGGTCGGCGAAACCGAATCGATTTCTTCGAGCTGAAATGCGAGGAAGTCCCGTTGGCGAATGCGTTCTTCATCTTCGGCGCGAAGAGTTGTGAGTTCGGCATCGATCGCGCGCAAGCGGGTGACGCCCTGCTCCACTTCTGCGCGAAGAGCGAGGAGCTTCCCGGCTGCGTCGAGGTAGCGACCGTGGCTTTCGGGGCGGAGCAACGCTTGCGAGCTGTGCTGGCTCGAAATTTCAAGGCGATCGGCAAATAACTCGTTCAACGTCGCAATCGGAACCAACTGGCCGGCGACCCGCGCCCGACTTCGACCGCTGGCCGAAAGCGTGCGATGCACCAACAACTCATTCGCGTCGTCGTCGGATGCGTCGGCTTCGCGGAAGCCGCGCTCGACCAGTTCGCGTTCGAATTCGGGCAAGCCCTCAGTCCGAAACACGGCCTCGACGACTCCGAGGTCGGAACCTTTTCGTGGAATGTCAGCCGAGCCACGCGCACCGGCGAGCATTTCCAAAGCACCGAGAATGATCGACTTGCCCGCCCCAGTTTCCCCGGTCAAAACATTGAGCCCGGGGCCAAATTCAAGTTCGGCCTTTTCGACGATCTTGATCTCATCAATACGCAGCGTTTCGATCAACGGTCACCCCAGTTGAGCTTGGTATGGAGAATTTCGAAGTGGTTACGGAATGGCGATGCGGCGATGTGGGCATCGTGCGGCGATCGTTTTGTCACCACCCGGTCCCCGGGCCCGAGTTCGAACCCCTCTTGTCCATCGACGGTGAGGGTCGCGGTGTCGATTTCATGGCTGAACACGGGGCGCACTTCGATCTCGCTGTGGTGGGGAAGCACGATCGGACACTGGTTGAGCGAATGAGCACAGATCGGGTTGAGCACGATCGCTTCGACGTTCGGCATCAAGATCGGTCCCGATGCCGAAAGCGAGTAAGCCGTCGAGCCGGTCGGGGTCGAAATGATCAAGCCGTCGCCGTGATACGTGGTGACCTTCGCGCCGTTCGCGAACGTTTCGAGGTCGACCAAGCGACTAATCGCCGAGCGCGTGATCACGACGTCGTTGAGCGCGAGATACTTCGCCACTTCATCATCTTCGCGGAACACACTCACGTCAAGGCGCATGCGGGCTTCAATGGTGAGCTCACCTCGCGCGATGCGGTCGAGACAATCTTCAAGTTCGTCGCGATTGACTTCAGTGAGAAACCCGAGCCGGCCGAGGTTGATCCCCAAAATAGGCACGTCTCGGCTGCCAATCGACCTTGCCGCACCGAGCAACGTTCCGTCGCCGCCAACGGCAATAATGAGATCGACCTGGGCGTAAAGTTGCTCGGGTTCGATGACGGGAAGATCAGAGCTGCCCGCAACCGGCTGCTCGAGCACGACTTTGATCTGACGTTTTTTAGCCCAGACCACGATGCGCCCGAGGACTTCTTCGCAATCCGGTTGGTCCGGTTTGAGACAAACGCCAATGGATTCGATCTTCAAGGGGGCCCTCATTGCGACGTCGAATGACGCGTTCCCTAATTGTCTCACTTGCAGCGCCCGCGCTCAAGGGCGGGCGCTACGATAAGCGCCCAATGCCCGAAGACGAAACCCTCGACCTTTTCCCCGAACGCCCCAAGAAACAAGTGGACAGCCGGGCTCCGCTTGCCGATCGAATGCGCCCGAAGACTTTCGACGACATGATCGGGCAAGAAAAAGTCGTTGGGCCCACAAGTGCGCTTAGGGGCATGGTCGCCGCCGGCGACCTTCCATCCCTGATCCTCTGGGGTCCACCGGGCAGCGGCAAGACCACACTGGCGTGGCTCCTGGCAGAAACGCCGGACACCCGCATCGAGCCGCTTTCCGCCGTGGTTGCAGGCGTCAAAGAGATTCGCGCCGCCGTCGATCGCGCCAAACGAACTGCGCTGCGCACGCTTTTGTTTATCGACGAAATTCATCGGCTGAACCGCGCGCAGCAAGACGTGCTCTTGCCCCACGTCGAAGCGGGCACCGTGACCCTCGTCGGAGCCACAACCGAGAACCCGTCTTTCACCGTGAATGCCCCGCTGCTATCGCGCAGCCGGGTCATCACTCTGTCACCGCTAGATGACGCGGCTCTGCTTCGTGTGGTCGAGCGCGCGAGCGCCGACGAGGAGCGCGGGCTTGGAAAATACAAGCTTCGCTTCGCCGAGCAGACCCTTCCCACGATCGTCAGTGCCGCAGATGGTGATGCCCGACGGGCCCTGGGCATCCTCGAAGCCGCGGTCGCAGCCCACCGAAGTGGCGCAGACCCCGAAGGCGCAGTCGAACCCGAAATCGTGCGCGAAGTCGCGGGGCGTCGCGTGCTAATCCACGACCGAGACCGCGAAGAACATCACAACATCACCAGCGCCTTGATCAAGAGCCTGCGCGCAAGTGACCCGGACGCTGCGCTCTACTACATGGCTCGTATGATCGTTGCTGGGGAAGACCCTCTCTTTATCGCCCGGCGGTTGTTGATCTTCGCGTCGGAGGACATCGGCAACGCGGACCCCCACGCACTGCTGCTGGCGAACGCAACGTATCAGGCGGTCGACAGGCTCGGAATGCCCGAAGCGCGAATCCCTCTCGCCCAAGCGGCGACCTACCTCGCATGCGCGCCCCGAAGCAACGCAGCCTACACGGCCCTCGATCGTGCGATCGCGCTCGTCAAGCAAACCGGGTCGCCACCGGTCCCGATGCATTTGCGCAATGCCCCGACACAGCTCATGAGCGAACTCGGTTATGGACGCGACTATCGCTACCCCCACAACGAAGTCGACGCCGAAGTCGACGCGATCAACCTTCCAGACGCGATTTCGAATGAACGGTTCTACGAGCCAACCGACCGGGGTGCAGAAGCAGAGATCGCGAGACGGCTAAAGCGGTTTCGCACACGACGCACCGACGCGGAACCTGAATAGCGATTCAGACCTTACGACCACTAGAGTTCAGTCGCGACTTCAACTCGATTGCGCCCGGCGTCCTTGGCGCGGTACAGCGCACGATCGGCCGCCTCGATCAAGTCTTCTGGTGACATCATGTCGGGGTGATATTCCGCGACCCCGATGCTGATCGAAACCGGAACGCATCCGCTTCCGTCCGCCGTTTGAAATTCGGTCGTTTCGATCCCATCGCGCCAGCGCTCGGCAAAAGTCGCCGCAGCGTCGATACCGCATTGATGGAGCACTACGATCAGCTCTTCGCCGCCGTAGCGACCGCCGACGTCGGTCTTTCGCAACTGCTTGCTCAGCAAGCCCGAAACGCCTCGCAGAACTGCGTCTCCGGTCAAGTGCCCGTACGTGTCGTTGACTTGCTTGAAATGATCGAGGTCGCCCATCAGGACTGACAACTTGGAATGGTACCGACGCGCCCGCAAGAACTCGACGCTCAAGACATCGGTGACATAGCGACGGGTGCTCAAACCGGTCAACGAATCTGAGGTCGAGAGCCGCGCGAGGGTTTCGTTCTTCACCATGAGCTCGTCCTGCAGCTTCTTGACTTTGAGATGAAGCTGCAGTCGCGCCGCGAGATCGGGTCCGTGAAAAGGTTTTGAGATGACGTCGGACGCGCCACGCTCGAGCAACCTTGTGCGTCGATAAAGGTCTTCAGACGCAGTGACAACAATGAAAGGAACATTGCTTCCGCCCGGATTGACTTCCTTGGCGCGCAGTAGCTTTTCACCGTCAAAACCCGGCATTTCGAGATCACACACCACGACGTCGACGGCTTCGCTCAACAACAATTTCAAGCCGAGGATCCCGTCTGGCGATTCTATGATACGATCGAAGATAGCATTTTTCTCCCCCACCGATCGAATCTCCGATCGAGCTGATACAATGTCGTCAATGATCAAGAGCGTGGCCACGAATGCGCATCTCCAACCCGTTGTTGGGCTC
>JASDVE010000219.1:0-1199 GCA_041891195.1 Myxococcota bacterium
GCACTGAGCAATCGGCACGTTGAAAACACCGTGGTCGTGGCCAACGGCCATACCGTGGTCATCGGCGGTCTGATCGGAGAAACCGATAGCACCCAAGAAGCCAAGGTTCCGTTCCTGGGCGATATCCCCGTGCTCGGCTGGCTCTTCAAGTCCACCACGGCAACGACGCGCCGCGTCAACCTGATCATCATGCTGACGCCGCATATCATTCGCTCTCCCGACGATCTCGAAAGTGAATCCATCCTTCGCCGCTCGAACTTCACCGACACGACGGAGTCGACGGAGGAGATCGAGCGCATGGCAAAGGCCGTGCGAGACGGCCTTGGAGAAGTCTCTCCGCACAGCCAAGTCGACGAACATCTCCTAGACCACTCCCTGCGATATCCGATCGAGCGTCTCAACGAGATCGAGAACAAACGCACCAGCGATCGCATTGAACTCGAGCGCCTGCGCGAGATCGAAATTAACGGCCCGCGTTTCATGGTCCGTGCCGTACTCGTCAACGATGACCGAGCCGCGCAAACCGTGACCGAAATCAACGACCTTGGCTACGACGCGACCTTGGTTTCGAGCCTGGGTGAAAACGGAATCGTGAGCGAGATCCATGTCGGTCCGTTCGACTCACTCGGCCAAGCGGAGAGCGCGCAAGTGGTCTTCGAGCGAAGCATGAAACTCGACCCGTACATTGTAGAACTGGAACCGGAAGAGTTCGTCGAACCCGAGTCGTTCGAAAACTCGGTACGGTAAGCGAAGAAGTCTCTTATGAGCGAATCCCTAGAACTTGGCGAGATCTTGTTGCGCACCACGCGGCTTGAGCCCGGACAGCTCGAGCGCGCGCGCAAGCGTCAAGCCGAGAGCCGAGAGCGACTTGCCGACATCCTCGTCGACCAGGGCGTGCTCAATGCAGATGAAGTGTTGGGCGCACTCGCGCAACAACTCGACCTGCCTCTTCGCAGCACGCTCACGATTGAAGAGATCGACGACGAATACGCGCTGAAGATTCCGATCAGTTACGCGAAACAGCACCGAATGCTCCCCATCGGTGGGGACCCTGACCTCGGCACCGTTGTCGTCGTGGCGTCGGACCCGTTGGCAATGGCTCCCCTCGACGACCTGCGTATCTTGTTCGACGGCGCAGAAATTACGCTCGAGCTTGCCAGCGATCGCGTCATTCTCACCGCAATCAACGGCGTATTTGA
>JASDVE010000219.1:1209-4300 GCA_041891195.1 Myxococcota bacterium
GATCGCGGCACTTCCACGACGGATCAGCTCGCCGAAGAAGCCACCGACGACCTCGACGAACTGGCACTTGAAATCAGTGGTGAACCGCAGGACTTGCTCGAAGCCACCGACGACGCCCCCATCATTCGGCTGGTGAACTCGATGCTGCAGCACGCCGTCAAGGAGCGTGCAAGCGATATCCACATCGAGCCCTTCGAACGGGAGATCCGCGTGCGCTTCCGCATCGATGACGTTCTGTACGAGCCGATGAAGCCCCTGCCGCGCTCGCTCCAGGCCAGCATCGCATCGCGTATCAAGATCATGGGCAAGCTCGACATCGCCGAAAAACGCCTCCCCCAGGACGGTCGCATTCGGCTCAAGATCGCCGGCCACGACTACGACGTGCGCCTGTCGACCCTTCCAATTCAATACGGCGAGCGACTCGTGCTGCGTTTGCTCCCCGACTCTCAAGAGCTCGTCGATCTCGAAAAAGTAGGCTTTTCAACGACACAGCTCGAGGTTCTTGCGCGCATCATGAGGCGTCCCAATGGCATTTTCCTCGTCACGGGACCTACGGGGAGTGGCAAGACGACCACCCTGCACGCGGCGCTTGCAAGCATCAATGACACCGCCAAAAACATCATGACGATCGAGGATCCGGTTGAAATTCAACAGCCGGGTGTGGGTCAGATCGAAGTCAACGCCAAGATCGACCTGACGTTCGCAGCGGGCTTGCGATCGATTCTACGTCAGGATCCGAATGTCGTACTCGTTGGCGAAATCCGCGACAAAGAGACTGCGGAAATCGCGATCCAAGCTTCTCTCACCGGTCACCTCGTGCTTTCGACACTGCACACCAACGACGCCCCGAGTGCGATTACACGTCTTGTCGACATGGGCATCGAACCCTTTCTAGTGGGTTCCTCTCTCGTCGCCGTGCTTGCACAGCGCTTGGTTCGCTTGCTTTGCCTCGAGTGCCGCGAGGCTTATGCCGCACAAGAACACGAGCTTCGCGAGATCGGAATTGAACCCACCGAAAAGCCGATCACCATTTATCGCGCCGTGGGTTGTCCTGCATGCAAACAGACCGGTTACTACGGTCGCGTCGGCATCTTTGAAATGATGCTCGTCGACGAACAAATACGTGCCATGGTGTCGGGAAGCATCGACTCGAAAACGATTAAGAAGGCGGCGGTGTCGAAAGGCATGGGAACACTGCGACAGGACGGTGCCCGCAAGGTACTGAGCGGGACCTCGTCAATTGCCGAAGTGTTGCGTGCCACCGAAGAAGAAGAATCCACCGGCCAGATCTAAGGGCCGCCCGGAAAGCAACGGCTCCGCTGCACGCCAAGCCGAATATTAAAATAACGGCGCAACCAAGATCACCACCGAAAACTACGGGAAGAACCGCCAGCGTGCCGATTTTCGAATACAAAGGAATGAACAACGCAGGACGAGCCACCAAAGGCTCTTTCAATGCGGAAAGCTTGAGTGTCGCTCGCGTACGGCTTCGCGGCGAAGGGATTTTTCTCACCGAGATCGTCCAAACCAAGGACATCGACGACATCGGTCCACGCAAAGCGGGGGCCGGGTTAGAGATTGATCTCAGCTTCCTACGTCGCATCCCGGCGCTCGAACGCGCCCTTGCCACGCGACAGCTTTCGACATTGGTTTCGGCAGGTATCCCTCTCGTCGAAGCATTGACGGCACTGGTCGAACAGTGTGAACACGCCGGCATGCAGTCGCTGCTGGGCAAGGTGCGCAACCGCGTGAACGAAGGCGCGTCACTCGGCGATGCGCTGCAGTCGACCGGCCAGTTCGACACGTTGTACGTCAGCATGGTGCGTGCCGGCGAAGCCGGTGGTGCCCTGGCTGTCGTTCTTGAGCGCGTGGCCGACTACCTCGAAAGTCAGGTGACCCTCGCAAACAAAGTTTCCTCGATCTTGATTTACCCGGCGGTCATGTTGTTGTTTGCTGGCGGCGTGGTGATGGCACTGGTCACGGTCGTCCTTCCGCAGATCACCGGCCTGCTCTTGTCCCTCGATCAAGAGCTCCCCTTCTACACAGTTTGGATCATCGCGATTTCGGACTTCACGCGGAACTGGTGGTGGGCGATTATCATCCTGTTTGGCGCCTTCCTACTGCTATTTCGATCCGTGATCGCAACTGAACGGGGTCGCGCGATTTACGATCGGGTCTCCCTGCGAATCCCGGTGATTGGTCGCATTGTGCGCCTCGTCGCGATCGCACGATTCAGTCGCACGCTGTCTACCCTGTTGTCGAGCGGCGTGGGCATCGTCCAATCGCTCGAAATTTCGCAACACGTCGCGCGCAATGTGGTCATTGGAGACGCGATCCGTGGTGCGCGAACCAGCGTGATCGAAGGCACAACGTTGGCCGCCCCGCTTCGATCGAGCGGACAGTTCCCCCCGATGGTCATCACCATGATCGAAGTTGGCGAACGCGGCGGCGAAGTCGACACGATGCTTACCCGGGTCGCGAACAACTACGACGAACAGGTTGAGAACTCGATATCAAAGCTGACGTCGCTCCTAGAGCCGTTTTTGATTCTACTCATGGTTGGAATTGTGCTGGTCATCATCCTGGCGACCCTCATGCCGCTACTCGAAATCACAAATTCAATGAACTAGGAGCACGCGCCATGTCGTCTCTGCGACCACATTTCGTGGCGGTCGCGAAGGCGAACACTATCAAGATCAGACAAATATCAGGCGAAGAACAAGAGAAGAACAAGAAAATAAAAGGAACATCCCATGTCGAACCCCGTCCTAGCCCAACCACTTTTCGTCCCCGAGCAGACGCCCACGAAGCGCCGCCATCGGAAGAACGGCTTCACGCTGATCGAGATCATGGCCGTGGTTCTGATCATGGGGCTCTTGATGGGGCTTGTCGGCGTTCAGGTATTTGCGCAGGTCGACAAAGCACGTGTCTCAGCAGCCGGGGCAAAGATGAAGCAAATCGAAAGCGCTCTTGAGTTCTACCGCATGGACAACTTCAAGTACCCACCGAGCCTCGAAGGCCTAGTTAACAAACCAACCGACGCGAAGAACTTCCCGAAGGGCGGCTACCTCAAACAAGTTGACGTTCTGAA
>JASDVE010000220.1:0-493 GCA_041891195.1 Myxococcota bacterium
ACGTAGGAGAGCGCAACTAGTGAAAAGGCGCGAGTGCGCATCGGGGACTCCGTAATTTGAATCGCGGTGAATGCCGGCGTCGGGGACACCCGGGGGCCGGGGTACGCTACCAGAACCGGCTTGTCAGACCGAGTTTGAACTCGAGCATGTCGCGGCCATCTACATCGCCTCGGGCAAAGAGATAAGCCCCCCCGACGGACACGGCGAGCGTTTCGGTGTAGTTCAGATCTACCCCCGCGCCGAGGCGAAACACGTTGCCCCACTCTGAATCTTTTGCGCGCCCCGCCTCCACCTGAAAGCGACCCGCGCCAATCCCAGCAAAAGCGTACGGCTCGACCCGGCCTGTGACCGGGTAAACCTTCAAGTTTGCAGTGAAGGCTTCATATTCGACTTCGGCCTTCTTCTTATTGTCGTCGAGTCCCTGCATATAGACGAAGTGCGCTTCGACCGAAGCGTTGCGGTGCCAGCGGTAACCGAACGCCAAGTCCAAACC
>JASDVE010000220.1:503-11410 GCA_041891195.1 Myxococcota bacterium
AGGTCAACTGCATCGAAGCGGCTGAATCGATCGACGCCGATCGCCAGCCCCAGCGCGCCATATTTCGAGGGCTCGAAGGGCGCAGCTTCGTTGGTCGACGCTTCGGTACCGCCGCCCTCACCGACAGGTTCGTTCGCCGCCATCGCGAGATCCGTGAGCCCCAGCACAAGCGCGATCAATACGATGCGGATCATCATCCAACTCCAGCGGAAGAACATCGCATCAGGTGGCGACGCCGAGCTATTGTACTGTCAAACGACTCGGGCAGGAGAAACAAATGGCTAAGATGGTGATCGACAAAGGTCACTTCAGCGACCGCGCCGGTGCGATGCAAGACATCCAGCAGACAGGTTACTGGCCGCACACGTTCGTTTCGGGTGCATCGCCTGAACTCCCCATTCACCGACACGACCACGACGTCATCGGCTATGTGGTCGAAGGCAAGACCTACATGGTCGACGAAGACGGCGAGCATATCCCGGTCGAAGCGGGCGACCGCATGGTGATTCCCAAGGGCGCCTGGCACGCCGAAGGCGCAGTCGTGGATCGCGTCGTATACATCGTGTCGTTCAAGGAGCCGGTCGCCCTGATGGAAGGCATCATTCCTCGCGACGCCAAGGGCCCGTTTCCGACAGGCAAGTCGTAGCGACAGCTACAAGAGCCCTTTGGGTTCTTGGCCGAGCATCGTTTTGCCTAGCCGCTCCAGGTTCTGATCGAGATCGAACACCACGTGGCACGCCATCGTATTGACGTCCCGCACGGCCCGCTGCAACGGGTGAGATTGAAAGTGCGCATGCGCCCCACTCGCCTCTGCGATCGACTGCAGGACACGCTTGCTCTGGTCGACCGCGTAAGCGAATGACGCGACCCATCGTGCTCGGTCCTCGACCGTCGCGGCCGTTCGAAGTTGCATGACTTCTCGCACGACGTCACGCAACAAGAGTTCGGCTTGCTTTGCTTCGATGTCCGCGCGGGCGAGACGGATCTGCGCCGCGGGTTTGTCTGCCTGCTTGTCCGCGCTGCCGTACAAGATGCGTTCCTGCATCGTGTCTCGAAAGCGCTTCACTGCGGCGCGTGCTTGCCCTACCGCGGGCATCGAAGCCGCAAGCGCCAAGATGGGAACCATTGGAGTGCTGTAGAGCGGCCCGGAATAAAGTTTCGCGCCGTGACCTTTCCCCGAGAGCATGTCCATCATCGATGTTGAATGCGTTTCGGGAACGAAAAGGTCTTTGATCACGATGTCATTGCTCCCGGTGCCCTGCATGCCGTCGACGTACCAGGTGTCATCGATCGTGATGTCTGCGGGCGGCATCGCGAAAAAACGTAAATCCAGCGCATCGTCTTCACGAAGCACGCGAGCCCCCACGATGATCCAGTGCGCGTGCATGACCCCAGTGCCCCATTGCCAACGACCGTTCAAGCGAAAACCGCCGTCTTCAGGCTCTGCGATTCCGTTTGGTGCGATGACACCCGGCGCCAACGCATAGCTACGCTCGGCGAAGATTTGTTTCTGTGTCGCTTCGGGGAAGTGGCAGAACATCCAGCAATGCTCAATATAGAAGGTCGTCACCCAGGCCATTGACGCGTCGCCTTCGGCGAGTGTGAGCCCCACTTCAAGAAACGTGTCGAGATCCAAGCCGAAGCCACCGCGCTCAGCGGGCACCATAAGCTTGAAAATTTCGGCTTCTTCAAGTGCGGCTATCACGTCGTCGTGAGGTTTGCGTTGGCGCTCAGCTTCCGCTGCGTGCTCGGCGAGCAGGGGTACGAGAGCTTGAGCACGTTCGATCAATAGCGACGCAATGTCTGACATTCGGCCAAGATAACGGAAAATTTGGATAAAACTTTCCCGTTGCTGAACGTGTCCTCAATACGAGTGATCGACCTTTCTCGAAGGAGCGCGGATGCTGAGAATATTTCGCACCCAACGGCTCATTCGGCTCAAGCCTAAAGAGATCCCATGCGCTTAGAACACCTCATCCAAGGCCGCCCATGTAATCGGGAGTTGCTGTATGCGAAGTCGAACAGAAACTCGCCCCGGAGCCTTCTACCCAACACGACCTACAGGCTTCGTGCCGAAGTCGGAAACATCGAGAGTGGAACTGTGCTGCTCGGTCCGGGGCTTTTCCGCAGCCTGCTAGACTTCAACCGCGCCAGTTCCCCCGCAACAACAGCCCAGAAGGTTCCCCCTGCCGTCCTCTTGTATCGCAACGATTCCCGAGACCCCGATCGACATCATCGGTGACATCCACGGGGAACTCAGTGCGCTCGTGTGCCTGTTAAAGAAACTCGGCTACGACCACGACGGCCGACACGCGCAGCAGCGCAAGCTCGTGTTCGTAGGTGACTTGATCGACCGAGGCCCAGACAGCCCGGGGGTCCTTCGCACAGTCAAGCGCTTGGTGGATAGCGGCAACGCCCAGTGCATCTCGGGCAACCACGAACTCAATGCCGTCCGGGACGAAGCCAATCAAAATCGCTCGGGAGAAGGCTGGTGGTACGGACGCGAGGAAGCCGGCTACAACAGCGTCGTGGTTGACGCCGACGAAAAGGCACAGACATTTCTACCATTTCTTCGCAGCCTACCGGGTGCACTCGAACGCGAAGATCTACGGATCATCCACGCCTGCTGGCACGAACCCTCCGTTGAAAAATTACGAGGGGCATCAAGTGTCATCGACGCGTTCATCGAAGAAGAGCAAGCATTGCGCCCCAGGCTCAAGACAATGGGCGAAAGCCTTCGAACCCTGTGGCGCGAGCGGGGACTCACGTCAGCAATCCTGAAGAACCCCGCACAAAAAGTGGACTTCTTCCCCGAACTTGCGGCGTTCGACGAAGCAAACCAGATGGGGAACGCGGTCAAGGTCGCGACCTCCGGCATGGAACGCGCCACGGGCGATAGTTTCTTTGCTTCCGGCAAATGGCGCATGGTACGACGGGTCCCGTGGTGGGAGGAGTACGACGGACCGCCGGTTGTCGTCGGTCACTACTGGCGCCGCTACTTCCCGGACCCACTGCCGTTGGCCGAAGTCAGTGAATTCGACGTCTTCGGGTCTACGCCCCCCGAACAACCCCTGGGCCCGAAGCGCCGAGTGATGTGCATCGACTACTCGGTCGGACTGCGGTTCGCGGAACGAGGCGGCGGGGCCTACTTGAAGAACTTGATGAACCGCCCCGACCCGCGCCACGGCGTCGAATTCAACGGCTGTCTCGCCGCCCTTCGCATACCCGAATGGAAACTCGTCTTCGACGATCAGCGCAAACCTCTCCGCGTCGAAATGCCAACGCCCGCAACGTAAGCGATTGCGCTTCCTCGGTTCCGTCCCGCCGCCCAGCCACCTTCGGTAGGCTCCCAGGTGGATGACCAACCTCAACACCTTCGAGTCTGTGTTCAAAGCCGCGGACAAACCCGTCCACACCCACAGTTCCATTGACGTTCGCCGCCTCCTGTTCGTAACTGATCTCGCTGGCGAAGCCGCAACGGGCCTGATCGACCAGGCGCTTTCGTTCTTGTCCGTGCTTGGGGAGAACGTGGAATGGCAGCACGTCGGCGGCGATGATTTTAGTTCTGTCGGTGCGCTGCTCGAAGTCGTCGAACGGGCGCAGCCAGACCTCATCGTCACCTATCGTCACTTGCATTCTCACGCATGGCAGTGGCCGCACGGTCTGGGCGAGTACCTCGACGTGCTCACCCAGGCGACGCATTACCCGGTCCTCGTCCTCCCTCACCCGGATGCAGACCGCGCCCTCCCCCATGCCTTTGCGAACACCAACCGCGTCATGGCGATCACCGATCACATTTTGGGCGACGCGCGGCTCGTTAATTTCGCCTTGCGGTTTACGGCAGCGGGCGAAACTTGCTGGCTCACCCACATCGAAAGCCGACGCCAGTTCAATCACTTCATCGCGGCAGTCGAAAAGGTCCCCGAAATCGAAACCGAAGACGCGCGCGAACTCGTCGAAGCACAGTTACTGAAAGAGACCCGGGACTACATCGCGTCATGTCGAGAAGTTGCAGCTGCGGCGGGCGTCGAAGCCAACATTGAAACGGTCGTTTATATGGGGGATCGCATCTCTGCGTACCGGGGCCTCATCGACGAGCACGAAATCAACCTGCTTGTGATGAACACCATTGAAGTCGACAAGCTCGCGATGCACTGCCAGGCTTATCCTCTCGCAGTCGAACTGCGGGGCATCCCGTTGCTTTTGCTTTGATGGAGAATCCGGGCGTGCAACAAGTAAACGACGCGGCCCTCGCCACAGCGCATGGGGGCGGGCACGAAGTCGCCCTCGGCACCAGCCTCTTCTTTGCGGCGCTCCTGGTCGCGATGATTCTTTGTCTCGCGTTCGAAGAAAAACTCCATGCAAAGAAGTCGGTGATCGTCGGCGTCTTTGCCGTTGCAACCCTCTTGCTCGGCGGTCTCTTCGGCCTACTTCCATTTTCGGCGATGGACATCCACGTAGGCGATGCAGACATCCATCTGCCCGTATACATCCCGGCGATCGACTGGGGGGTGATATCGATCATCCTTGGCTCTTCGCTCTTTGTCGACGTCACGGCAAAGTCGGGGCTCTTCACCTGGATCGCGCTGCGCCTCACCAAAGCCTCGAAGGGCGACCCCCTCATTTTGCTGATTGCGTACGGCTGCATGACGGTGGTGTTTTCCGCGGTGCTGAACAACGTCACCGCGATGATCATCGTGGGTTCGCTCACCGGTGTCTCGCTACGCAGACTTGGTATTTCGGACAAGCTTCTGGGGTTCTTGCTGATCGAAGGCTTCCTCACGAACGTCGGTGGCCTGCTTACCTTGATCAGCTCGGTCCCGAACATCATCGTGGGCAATGCGGCCGGGATCAGCTTCGCGAGCTTCTTTGTGACAGCGGCCCCTTATGTCGTCGTGACGACTGCCATCACGGTTGCGTTGGGGGCGAAGCTCTTCGGGATTCATCGGCTTTCGGGCGATGCCGAAGTTGAAGACGCGGCGCGACTCGTCGCGGGCTTTGACGAGAACGACGGCATTTCATCCAACTTTCAATTCTGGTTTGGTGGGGCCACGCTCGTGTTGTTCATCGCCGTCATTGCCGCGGCCTCGATCCCAGACACCCTGCTCAACGATCTCGGCATGGGGTACGTCGCGCTTTCGTTCGCGATCGTGGCACTCGTGCAACACAAGGCGACGGCCGACCGCTTCTACCGGGAAATAGACTGGGACCTGCTTGCCTTCTTTGCCGCACTCTTCATCGTCATTAACGTGATGGAGCACGCGCAGGTCCTTCACTTGATCGGCCTGGGGCTCGAACCGATCTTGAGTCTTGGCGAAACCGCCGGGCCCAGCGCGCTGCTCGTCGCAAGCGCGGTCGCGAGCAGCGTGACGGACAACATCCCGCTCGCCGCAATGCTGGCGAAGATCTTGGCTGGACTCGAACTGAGCGGGGACTCGCCCTACTGGTGGGCCGTCATCTTTGGCGCCAACCTCGGGGGCAACATCACCCCGATCGGCTCCGCCTCGACCCTCGTCGCCGTCACGATCATCCACAAAAACAAAATCGCACTTTCGTTCGCAGACTTCGTCAAGCGTGCAGTCCCCTACGCTGCAATGCAATTGGCGATAGCGGTCGTTTACTTGTTGATCGCCTTGTAGCCCCGCGCCAATCGATCGCTCCGCAGAACGAAATCGTTCAAGCTGACGTCATGCCGCCATCGATCGTGTGGACGCCGCCGTTCATGAACGACGCTTCATCACTCATCAAGAACGCGACCAACGCTGCGACCTCAGCCGGCGTTCCGTAGCGACCGGCCGGGATCGACGCCTGCATCGCCGCCACCACATCGACGGGTTCCTCGGCATCGTCCATGTTTGCGCGCAGACCCTCTTCGAGCGAACGCATCATGCGCGTGTCGATCGGAGACGGGCAGACCGCGTTCACACGAATGCCTTCGGCCGCGTACGCCTGCGCGCCACAACGCGTCAAGCCGATCACCGCGTGCTTGCTCGCCACGTAGGCCGAAATGACAGCGTTGCCCGTGAGCCCTGCGACAGACGACGTGTTCACGATTGATCCGCCACCTCGGTTTCGCAGCACGGGTGCGATGTGCTTCATGCCAAGGAAGACCCCCTTCACATTGACGGACATGACCTTGTCAAAAACATCGTCGGGATATTCTTCGATGGGAGCCACCGCACCCTCGATCCCCGCATTATTGAATAAGCCGTCGACGCCGCCGAAACGCGAGACCGCTTCGCCGATGTAGCGCTGCACATCAACCGCGTCAGAAACATCTGCTCCAACCGCAATGGCGTCAACGCCGGCAGTCTTTGCGAGCGCCAGCGCGTCATCGAGCGGGCTCTGTTTCAAGTCCACCGCGACGATCTGTGCGCCTTCGCTCGCGAAACGCTCGACCGCCGCCAGCCCGATACCCCCTGCCGCACCTGTCACGATCACCGTCTTGCCGACGAAGCGCTCCGACATATTCATTTACTCCACAAAGTTTCTCATTGTTGGGTGGCAGACGTTACGCGATCGCCGCGGTCAGTCTTTCTACAGATTGTGGCCAGCCATGCTTTTTAACAAAATTCTTGAAGAAATGTGCTCGTTGACCTCTCGACCAAAGCCACCCGCAGTCGCCGAGTTGTAATCGGACCCCGGCCCCAGTCGTACAGCACCACCTGTTGGACACCATCGAACGCGACGGGTTGGATCGCTCGCGCAATGCGCAGCACGTCGGCCACCGTATCTTTCTTCGGGGCCTATTCCGGTTTATTCCACGTACTGTCCGCGCAGATCACGATTCGCTTCACGGACGCGCCGCCTTGCCAGCCACTCTTCCGAACCTAACGGTGCCCGCATGGGGTTTCCTATGCGACCGAGATTGACGAGCCTTCCCTTCAATTCAATTCAATTCATGAGCTCTGGCTTCTGTTCACGAGACTTGGTTTCGTTTTACGAAACCTCGCCTCGCCGCGCCTTCATCGCAAACTCTTCTTCCGGTGACAGGGTGATGCGATGCCGGGCGTAGAGTGCGAAGTAGACAAGTGAAAGTGAAAACCATCCCGCAACGCCATAGACACCAGGGCGATAGTCCGGATTGATAAACAGAAAGATCAGCGTCAGGGCAGCGATCCCACCTGCGACGGCGGCGCCTGTTCTTCCAAGTGGACTCAAATAGGGACGCGTGAGCTGGGTCATCGATTTGATGCGCCAGTATGCCGCCATCTGCATCACGTAGGCGATCACCGCGCCAAAGACCGCCATGTTGAGAAGCACGCCACCGACCGGCACACCGCCGAACCACGCTTCTCCGTATTCGATCGCGAGCGCGACCGCATAGCCTGCGACTGCCCCAACAACGAGGGCAACGTGAGGCGTCTTGCGTGTCGGATGTGTGATCGACATCCAGCGCGGGAAGTAACCTGCGCGAGACAGCGAATAGATGTTGCGACCGTAGGCGTAGATAATCGCATGAAAACTTGCGACGAGACCCACGACGGCGGCCAGAGAAAGCACAGTCGTCCCGACCCCGTCTCCGAATATCGTCCGAAAAGCAAGGAAGAGAGGCTCTTCGGAAGCTCCGACCTTCGCCGCGCCGGGCGCGATGCCCGCATTGAGAAACAGCGTAAGCACTGACGCCACGATCAAGGTCGCGATGCCCCACAACAACGCACGCGGCATATCGCGCTTAGGGTCATGACTTTCTTCTGCGGCCAAGGGAAGTTGTTCGATTGCGAGATAGAACCAGATCGCGACGGGGAGCGATGCCGTAATGCCCGACAACCCGTTTGGAAACCAAAGCGACCCTCCCTCTGTCGGAGCGATATCCAGGGCGTGCTCCCAACGAAAGTGCGGGATGGCTCCGATCCAGAAAACGACGAGGACCGCGAGCGCGAGAATCGTGATCGCCACTGTTAATCGAAAGGTGAGTTCAACGCCTGAGATGTTGATCCCAACGAACAGCGCGTAGAACACAGCCCACCAAACTGGCGCCGGAATTACGACACCAAACGATGCTTCTGCAATCGTGCCCATATAACCCGCAATGCCCACAACGATTACGGCGGGAGTCAGGACGTATTCGATGCTCTCGGCGAGCCCAGTTATGAACCCACCCCAGGGTCCGAAGGCCGTGCGCCCAAACGAATAAGCGCCGCCGGTGTGGGGGAGCGCGGGACTCAATTCGGCGATCGAGTAACACAGGCCGACATACATAACGGCCACGATTGCCGTCGCGACCAAGAGGCCACCAAAGCCTCCGGCCAGCAAGCCAAAGTTCCAACCAAAAAAATCGCCGGAGATGACGGCGCCTACGCCCAGCGCCCACAACGACCACACCCCGGCAAACCTGCGAAGCCCACGCTTTTCAAAATAGCCGGGTTCTGCAGCTGCGTAGCTTACGCTCTCACTCGGTTCGTTGGACATGGATCCCGATCGCGAAATGTCAGGTTAGATTTTTACCGATGGATTGACCGCGGTGTTTTGCATGGCTTCGCCAGCAAGTCACTCATTGCCGTTTCGGTCAGATAAAGCGGCCCAAGTCAGCCCAAGGCGTTCTCGGCGGAATTTTCGAAATATTTTGGCTTGAATTCTTGCCGCATGGCGGAGGGCAAATGTCATCACGAGAGCATTACATTGCAATCGGGTAAGGCGCCCGAGCCCCGCCGCATCAGAAACCCTTCGGTTTAACGCAGCCATGAGGCGCAGGCCGGAAGGCTGTAGAAGCTGTTTTCGATCTGGATACAACTCGGCCAAATGCTTGTAGTGGGCCGAGCTCATGGCCTTTGGCCAGGTGCGGTGGAACAAACACTCTGGAATGTGGATCAGTGGACCGGCCAGGCTTAGCTCGAAACTCAGCAGCCAGTCTTGATGGCGGTGAATCTCGAAGCAGCCAGCATCGACCAGCCGCTGGCGACGCATCATCGCGTACATGGGCTCGTAAATTCCAGCTCCGGCGCGGAAGAAGTACAGCAGCCGGGCAACCCGATGCGCCGCATCTTCGGAGTCGGGAAACTCGCCCACGTATTCGTGGAAATCCACATCACCACCTTCGTGATGCAACCCGAAGTATGTGGTGGCAACGACCGCCGTAGGGTTGTCATCCAATGCTTTGACGCACTTGGATGCATAACCGGGTTCCAACCAATCGTCGGAGCCGATCCACCGAAAGTATTCTCCGGTTGTTCGGCTGAACACCCGGTTGAAGTTTCCAACAAGGCCGAGGTTGACGTCGTTCTCTTCTACTCGGATTCGCTTGTCCTTTTTTGCGTAGTCGGACAGAATCTCAAGCGTATGATCGGTAGACCGGTTGTCGCAAATCACCAACTCGAAGTCCGTATAGTCTTGAACGAGAATCGATTCGATACACTTGGAGATCGAAGCCTCTCCATTGCGTACCGGCAATCCAAAACTCACACGCGGTGATTGCGATGACATCGTACTCCTCGCGTCGTTCAAGCGCGGACTCGCTCCAAAGCGAGTCTTCGCGGTGTAGGCCCTTGGACTCTAACCTATTCGTACTTCGGAGCCTTCAGGAAAAAAAAGTTGTTGCAACGTTCCAAAGAAAGCTGCCACACAAATTGACCCTCTAGCCGGCAGTGAGTATCACGCTTGTGGGTCACCGGCGAAATACCAGCGAATAGAACACGGTTGCCAGGCGAGATTGATGCAAGACTCGCACGTAACGGCCGAGTCGCCGGTGCACTTCGACGACAAGGCCCCCGTCTGAGTCCCAACGAGAAGCTTACTTTCCGCTTGCAGGCAGCGGCATTAGATCCGCGTTTGGGCGCATGCGCCTTCTGCCGCGCAGACTCCCAGTCTCGCCAGAACGGGTTTGGGCAAAGCACCGAGCGGCGATACTGTGGCAGGCGAACGTCGCGAAAGTGTTGGGGCAACCTCCTATACTCGGCTGCCCTTGGCAACGATCTGGCACGACGAATGGCCGCGAGGTCGAATCACGAGCGAACCGCGTGGAGTCACAGCTTGAGCGAACAGTCCAACGCGTCTGCAAAGTCGGGACGTTCACTCGGCGAGCGAGCGGCCTCTGGAACTCTCTGGACCGCAATTCGTATTCTATGCGAATACGCCCTGCGTCTCGGCAGCAACTTGATCCTCAGCCGGTTACTCGTACCCGAGTCATTCGGCCTGATGTTGCTCGTGAGCGTGCTCATGACAGGCCTCGCAATGTTCTCCGACGTCGGCATCAGCGCGATCGTCGTTCAAAGCCGACGCGGAGACGAACCCGCCTTTCTCAATACTGTGTGGACCATTCAGGTTATTCGCGGTGCGGTCCTCACGGCCTTCGCATCTCTGCTCGCATTCCCAATGGCACATTTTTATGGGATTCCAGAACTACGCGAGTTGATCTGGGTCGCGAGTCTTACCGCCCTCATCGGCGGCTTCAATTCGATCGCCATGGTAAGCCTGCAACGCCACTTGCAGATCAAGCGCCATGCCGTCATCGAAGTCAGCGGACAGGTTTGGTCCACCAGCGCAACCATTACACTCGGCTTGCTCTATCCGACGGTATGGGCACTCGTGATTGGGGGCTTGATCGGCAGTCTGGGTCGGCTCTTCCTCTCGCATGCCATGACGCCGGAATTTCGCTGCCACTTCAAATGGGAACGCAGTTCCGTTTCGGATCTCGTCGATTTCGGCAAGTGGATCTTCATCTCAACCATTTTGTTCTTTCTGGCCGGGCAATCCGATCGGTTGATTTTTGGCCAGCTCTTTTCGATTGGAAGCCTGGGTGTGTTCAGCTTCGCGATGGTGCTTGCAACGATCCCCACCCAGATCATCTGGCGGATCGGAAGCGCCGTCGTGTTCCCCGCGCTGAGCCGAAGGCGCGAAAGCGAAAAGGGACTCGTTCCGATCTACCGTCGTGCCCGCCTTCCCCTGTTGGTCTTGGGCGGCTGTCCCGG
>JASDVE010000220.1:11420-19837 GCA_041891195.1 Myxococcota bacterium
TTTCCCGTTGCATTCCTCTTGAGTTCGGCGCCGTCACTCATCGAGTTTCTCTATGACCCGCGATACATCGAGGCGGGTTGGATGCTGCAAATCCTCGCGATGGCGACTTGGTTCCAGATCCCCCAATCATCGAGTGGCACGGTGCTGCTCGCACTGGGGATTCCCCGTTCGATCGCCGTGGCCAACGCGGCGAAGTTCGCGGCGCTCATCGTTTTCCTACCCGTTGGATATATGAAGTTCGGCGATGCTGGTGCCATCGCGGGTCTCGCCGGCGCCGAGGTGTTTCGGTACGCCGCGCTCGCGGTCGCGATTCGCAGGCTCAAACTTCCGATCCTGCTCGTAGACGTTGTGATGACGATGCTTGTCGGTGCGGTCTCGCTTGTCGCCCTCACCGTCCACAGCCACCTCGAACAGCTGGGATACGGCCCCCTCGCTCGCATGGGCTCGTGCTTGGTTATCATCTCAGCGCTCTGGATACCGGCGTCGGCTTTTCTACTTCGCAAAGAAATCCCGAATCTTCGCCAAGGTCTCAAAGATCGCCGAGCGCGGAAAAGCGCGGCCTAAAATCCGCTCGGACCAAAACAAGGGACGACCCGTGATATTCAGCGAAACCGAACTCGCCGGCGCATACACCATTGATATTGAGCGCCACGAAGACGCGCGCGGGTTCTTTGCGCGCAGCTTTTGCGTGGAGGAGTTCGCCGAATATGGACTCACCACGCACTGGGTCCAGAGCAATGTCTCGTTCAACGAACATCAGGCAACGATGCGCGGCATGCATTGGCAATCCCCCCCCCATGAAGAGGTCAAACTTGTGCGCTGCACCCAAGGTTCGATCTTCGATGTGATCGTTGACGTACGGGCGGGCTCAGCCACGACCGGTCGCTGGGTCGGCGTAGAGCTCAGCGCACAGAATCGACGCATGCTCTATATCCCCGGCGGCTTCGCTCACGGATTCTTGACCACCGCCGATAAGACGGAAGTTTTTTACGAAATGAGTAGCCCCCATGTCCCCGACGCCGCGCGCGGCTTTTGCTGGAACGATCCCCAGCTTGACATCGCTTGGCCCGGGCCAGTCAATGTCATTTCGGACCGGGACGCGGGATACCCACATCTCGACCTTGCGTTGATCGAAACAGAGACGCAATGAGTGATGCAGTCGGCAAAGAAATTCATGCGTTGATCGAACGGCTGTACCCGATTTGCCGAAGCATCACAGGCGACGGGGTTCGCGCAACGCTCGACATCCTGGGAGAACACATTCCCCTCGTTCGACACGAAGTCCCGAGCGGAACTGAAGTCTTAGATTGGACCGTTCCCCGGGAATGGAATATCCAGGACGCGTACGTGAAAGATCTTGCGGGCAACCGCGTTGTCGACTTCAAGGCGTCCAACCTTCACGTGATGAGCTACAGCACCCCAGTCGCACCTCAGCGAATCACGCTGGATGTCCTACGCGAGCATCTTTACTCGCTCGAAGATCAGCCCGAGCTTATCCCCTATCGCACGACGTACTACGACGAGGCCTGGGGCTTCTGTTTGCCCCACAACCAGCTCGCATCGCTTTCCGACGATGAATATGAGGTCGCCATCGATTCGACTTTGGCCGACGGTTCTCTCAGCTACGGCGAACTTCTCATCGAGGGCGAAACCGATGAAGAAGTTCTGATCTCAGTGCACGTCTGCCACCCGTCGCTCGCAAACGACAATCTCTCCGGCGTTGCCGTCGCAGTCCAACTTGCCAAGCAACTCGCCAAAAACAAGCTTCGCCTGAGTTACCGATTTTTGTTCATCCCCGGCACGATCGGCGCGATCACATGGCTCGCCCGCAACCGGGAAGGAGTCGAGCGCATCACCCATGGCCTGACGTTGGTATGCATCGGCAACGACGAACCACTCCAGTACAAGCGAACCCTCGACGGTTCTCACGACATTGATCGCGCGGTCGAGTACGTGCTCAAATGTCAGGGCAACCTGAGCGAAGTCCGCGACTTTCATCCCTACGGCTACGACGAAAGGCAGTACAACTCACCCGGCTTTCGCATTCCCGTGGGTTCGCTCATGCGCGGTCATCACGGAGAGTTCCCGGAATATCACACTTCGGCCGACAACCTGAGTTTTGTCCGCGCCGACCGATTGGAACACGTCTTCAACACCTTGTTGCAAATCGTTTCGGTGCTCGAGAGCAACCAGTACTACGTCAGCCTTTCACCCTTCGGCGAGCCACAACTAGGACGCAGGGGCCTGTATCAAGGCATGGCGGGCGAGAAAACGCCCGCCAATATCTCAATCGCGATGTTGTGGATACTCCAACTTGCCGACGGGAATCACGACCTGCTGGCCATTGCGAAACGTTCAGGGGTTGCATGGGACGACCTATGTCGTGCGGTAGAATTGCTCGTCGAGCATGACCTCCTAACCCAAGTCGCAGAAGAAAACCTATGAGCGGGAGCAAGTCATGCGGGTTTTGATCACAGGACATGAAGGTTATATCGGCACCGTGATGGCACCGATGTTTCGCGACGAAGGAATCGACGTGGTCGGTCTCGACAGTGGACTTTTTGCGGACTGCAATTTCGGAAGTCAACCAAGCGGTATTCCGGGTATCCGTCGAGACTTGCGCGAGGTTGAGGAGCGAGACCTCGAAGGCTTCGACGCCGTCATTCATCTTGCGGCCATCTCCAATGACCCACTGGGCAACCTCAACCCCGACTGCACCTACGCGATCAACCACCGCGCTTCGGTCCGCCTGGCGGAACTTGCGAAGAAGGTCGGGGTCGAGCGATTTTTGTATTCGTCGTCGTGCAGTGTCTATGGGGCCGCGAGTCCGGACGATGTGCTCGACGAACAGGCTGCCTTCAGCCCGGTGACGCCTTACGCGGAATCGAAGGTTCGTGTCGAAGCCGACCTTGCTCCGTTGGCGAGCGACTCGTTCTGCCCGGTCTACCTCCGCAACGCCACGGTTTATGGCGTGTCACCTCGCTTGCGTGGTGACCTCGTCGTCAACAACCTAGTAGGTTGGGCCATGACGACAGGCCGAGTTCTGCTCAAGAGCGACGGCAGCCCCTGGCGCCCCCTCGTGCATGTCGAAGACGTTTGCCGCGCGTTTCTCGCGGCGCTGCATGCACCAAAACAATCGGTGTACAACCAGGCGTTCAACGTGGGCCGCACCGGTGAAACGTTTCGTATTATCGAAGTCGCGCAAATGGTCGCGGACGCAATCGAAGCGAGCAAAGTTGAAATCGCCGAAGGCGCCGGGCCCGACCCTCGCTGCTATCGCGTGAACTTTGAAAAGATCGAGAACAGCCTGCCCGGATACGACCCGAGTTGGACCGTCGCCAAGGGTGTCGTGCAATTACGTGAAGCCTACACCGCTAACGGTCTTTCCAAAGAAGACTTAGAAGGCAGCCGCTTTTTGCGAATCGCGCGCATCCAAGAACTTCTCGACAGCAAGCGAATCGACGAGGACCTGCGCTTTACGGACATCGAGGGCAGCGCAAAGGGACAGGGGTGAGCCTGACTTTTCCCGCTCAAGGTGCAGAAACGCACGAACCTCCGTGCCGAGGATGTGCCGCCCCACTTCGACATACGTTCGTCGATCTAGGCATGTCGCCGCTGTGCCAGAAGCACCGCAAGCTTGAAGAACTCACCGCGATGGAACCCTTTTACCCCCTCCATGTTTGGGTATGTGAGCAGTGCTTCCTGGTTCAGCTAGAAGAGTTTGTCACCCCCGAAGAGATTTTTGGCGACGGGGAATACGCTTATTTTTCGTCGTTCTCAGACCTCTGGCTCGCACATGCGAAAACCTACGTCGAAGGCTCCGCCGAAAGGTTCGAGCTGGGTCCAAAAAGTTTCGTCGTCGAGGTCGCGAGCAACGACGGATACTTGCTTCAATATTTTAAGCAGCGCGACATTCGCGTCCTCGGTATCGAACCGGCGTCGAACACCGCCGAGGCCGCCCGAGACAAGGGAATCGAAACCCTCATACGCTTCTTTGGCAAAGAGACGGCCGATCATGTTGTAGAAACTTACGGCCACGCGGACTTGATCGCCGGCAACAATGTTCTCGCCCACGTGCCGGACATCAACGACTTCATCGCGGGGCTCAAGGCGTTGCTTGCCAAAAACGGCGTCATCACTATGGAGTTCCCACACTTGCTGCGGCTGATCGAAGGCAACCAGTTCGACACGATCTATCACGAACATTTTTCGTATCTGTCATTCGGGACCGTCGAAGCGCTATTCGCGAAACACGGCCTCACGCTGTTCGACGTTGAAGAGCTGCCTACACACGGGGGGTCGATTCGAATCTTCGCCAAGCATGAAGCGTGTCAAAGCCATACGACGACCGAACGAACCGCGGAACTTCGCGAATTCGAAAAACGCGAAGGCCTTCGCGACCTCGACTACTACGCACGTTTCGCCGAGCGAGTGCGAGAGACCAAGCGGAAGCTTTTAGAATTTCTAATCGAAGCGAAACGCAACGGAAAGTCGGTCGTTGGCTATGGTGCACCGGGTAAGGGAAACACACTGCTCAATTACTGTGGTGTGCGGAGCGACTTCCTCGACTACACCGTCGACCGCAGCCCTCACAAACAAGGCGGATTTCTGCCCGGCACCCATATCCCGATCTTGCATCCCGACGAGATCGCCCGAACGCGACCTGATTTTGTTCTGATTTTGCCATGGAATCTCGAAAAAGAGATCGTCGAGCAGATGGCGTACGTGGGCGAATGGGATGGTAAGTTCGTGGTTCCGATCCCCGAAGTTCGAATTTGTAAAAGCAACCAGGCCCCATAATTTCCAGGGGAGAGGCAGTAATGAAAGTTGTGCTCTTTTGTGGCGGGATGGGAATGCGGTTGCGGGAAGTGTCGGAAGACATTCCGAAGCCACTCGTGCACGTGGGCCAACGCCCGATTCTCTGGAACCTGATGAAGTACTACGCTCACTACGGGCATCGCGATTTTATTCTTTGCCTCGGATACCGCGCCGATGCAATCAAGAACTACTTCATCGACTATGACGAACGACTCACCAACGACTTCGTGCTGACCGACGGTGGCACGAACATGGAACTACTCGGCAAGGACATCGACGATTGGCGCATCACGTTCGTCGACACCGGGATCGACGCCAACATTGGCATGAGATTACGCGCCGTACGTGACCACGTGGGCGACGAGGAAATATTCCTTGCAAACTATGCCGATGGCCTTACGGACCTCCCCCTCGACATGTATCTCGAACGCTTCAAGCAAAGTGGAAAGATTGCGTCGATCATGAGCGTTGTCGCCCCGCTCAGTTTCCACGTCGTTGAAACTGATGACAAAGGAAGCGTCAAGCAACTGAAGCCCATGCAAGGCGATCACATGCGGGTCAACGGTGGGTTCTTCGCGTTCCGCCGAGAATTCTTCGAGTACTTGGGCGAAAACGAAGAGCTCGTCGAAGAACCCTTTCAACGCCTAATTTCAGCCGGCGAGTTGCTTTCCCAAAAGCATGACGGGTTTTGGAGGGCGATGGACACCTTCAAGGACAAAGCCCACTTCGAGCAGATGGAAAACTCGGGGGACACACCGTGGAAGGTTTGGGAACGGAAGCGAGGCCTACCGTGATCCCTATGCTTTTTGGCGCCGAACGTTCCGCGCCCCTCAAAGCGCTCTTCCTCGGCGCGCACTGTGACGACATCGAGATCGGCTGCGGGGGAACGATTCTGCGTCTGCGTGAGTGGTATCCGAATCTCGAAATGCGCTGGATGGTTTTTTCAAGCACCGATGAACGTCGCGCCGAAACACAGAATGCCGCAGCGCGATTCGGCATCGTTGACACCGAGGAAGCTGTCCGTATCGAGCGTTTTCGAGACGGCTACCTGCCGTATGAAGGTGTCGCGGTGAAAGAAGCCATGCACCGCCAGAGTCAAGACTTTGCACCCCACGTTGTCTTCACCCATTTTCGTGAGGACCGCCATCAGGACCACCGCGTTGTTTCTGACCTGACCTGGAATGCGTTTCGCGATCATCTCATTTTCGAATACGAAATCCCGAAATGGGACGGTGATCTCGGTTGTCCAAACTTTTTCGTCCCCCTTGACCCGACGCATGTCGCCGCAAAGCTTGCGATCATTGAAGAGGAATATCTCTCTCAAGCGACGAAAGGTTCATTCGCCCTCGAAGCTTTCCGCGGACTCATGGCAGTTAGAGGTCTCGAGTCGAAGTCACGCGGTGGATACGCGGAAGCATTCTATTGCCGAAAATTTGTTGGCGGCATGGACGCCACGATCGCGCCGTGACCTCGACGCCGTTGGCTGAGCGTCCACTTTTCACGATGATTTCGCGTTCACGAAGTACGTTATCGGTGAGACTGCAAAAAAGCAGCTGTAGGCCTGCGTCTGTTCTCGCGCCTTCCCTCGCCAGATACGGCTACATCATGTCGCTCGTTGCTTGCTTCTATCGCCGTATCACAGCGCCGCACTACAGCGCCGGAGGGCGCTCGGATAGAAACGCGAGCCAGATCCGTGACTGACCCGCGTACAATGACACGTCAAGGAGCAATCAAATGAAGATCGGGTACTTCGGACTCAACATGGGCGTTTTCACCAACCGCGAGGCAATCTTGCGCTTGGCCCGGACCGCGGAAGACGCAGGCTTCGAATCGCTTTGGACCGGGGAGCACGTGGTCGTCGTTGACCCACAGGTCCCTCCGTCTCCCATCCCTCCCGAAACTCCGATGGTCGATACGATCGCAACCCTTGCCTTCGCCGCCGCGGCAACCGAACGGATCAAGCTCGGCAGCGGCATCATTTTGCTCGCCCAACGCAACCCCGTTGTTCTTGCAAAAGAACTCGCGGGCATCGACGTCCTGTCGAACGGCCGTTTGCTGTTCGGCATTGGCGTTGGCTACGTCAAGCAAGAGTTCGACGTGATTGGGGTTCCGTACGAAGAACGTGGCGCGAGAGTGTCTGAACACATCGAAGCCATTCGCGCACTCTGGACCCAGGAGAAGCCGGAGTTCGAGGGACAGTTCACCCAAATCTCTGGCGTGCAGTCAAACCCGCGCCCGATACAACAACCTCATCCACCCTTCGTGATCGGCGGCATGTCGCCCCCTGCTTTTCGGCGCGCCGTCGCACAAGGAGACGAGTGGTACGGGTTCTTCCAAGACCTCGACGCCACAGCACACTGCATCGAGGGACTTCGTGAAGCTGCAAAGCGCGTCGAGCGGCCCGAGACATTGGGCGAGCTTGACATCAGCATCACGCCACCTGGGCCAGTCGATCTAGACATGGTCAAGCGATACGAAGACCTTGGCGTGTCGAGGCTCGTCCTGATGCGTGGATTCACGGCGCCAGAACTCGCACCCGGCGTGTCACCGGTGGACGATGGGCTTGCCTTTATTACTCAAATCGCGGAAGACTTGAATCTTTCCTAAGGACCGCAGGGCGTCGCGTCTCTCTTTTTGAGTTCGACATCCTTTACCGCCAAGAGCAGCTCGGTATCGCTGTCGTCGCGGTCGCCCTTTACCTCAACAAAGTCTCCCTCTTCGAGGATTTCAAAGAAACACGCCTGGGTGACCGCGAACGGATCCTGGCCCGCATCGATCGTGAAGTCAGTATCTTCGTCCGTCGTCGGCACGGTGACGCCTAAAATAACGAGCTCGCCGGTCAGCGCGTTAAAACTTTCGACGTTCTCATACAAGCGAATCGCGTCGCTGTCGTCGCGTTCGACTCGAAATGCGGTAAGGACACCTTGCGCATCAGCTTGCCCTCTGACTTCGAGAAAATCTCCAGCCGATATTGCACCAACGCCGAAATCTTGGTCGTCCTCTCGGTCGTCTTCAAATCGGGTTGAAGGGAGAACTCGTATTTCTATGCCAAGCAGTGTGAACGAACCGGCGGCCACATTAATATCTTCCGCCTGTGCGATCGCGGCGTAGACCCTGACTTCCTGGTCTTCGAACTCGATCTCCTCGGCGATCAAGATACCGCCAATGAGTTCGCCTTCGACTTCGATTCGGCGACCGTTTACAAGCATGGACGCATTGCCGTGCTCGAATTCAATCTCCCCACTCGCGTCGACTTGTTGGTTGCCAACGAAGAAGACCGCACCACATATTGATGCTTCCACACAACCATTCACGAAACCAGTCGTCGAAAACTCGTCCACATCGTCATCATCGAAGCTCTCTTCGAGTTCGATCTCGTCAGCCACGATTACATTGTCGTCGGATTCGGACAGCGTGCCCTTCACTTCAACGACCATTCCGTCCGCAACCTCGTCCCCAGGCAAGTCTGACAAGTCGGTACTCGTGACATCAAACTGAACTGTCACAATACCAAGCATGAAGGTTGAATTGAAAGCGTCGAAGCCAGACACGATCCCCTTCAGTTCCACCTCGGTTGGGCCCTGTGAGGCCTCCTGTCG
>JASDVE010000221.1:0-5743 GCA_041891195.1 Myxococcota bacterium
CAATATCCCCATCAACAAGAGTATAAAAGAAATCAAATTCGTAGCGTATGGAAGCGATCGAGAGCACGACGTCTCGCTCCAGGTGATCGCCGACCACGCGCGGGCGCTGACATTTTTGATCGGCGACGGTGTCCTCCCTTCAAACGAAGGTCGTGGCTATGTGCTCCGGCGTATTCTAAGACGGGCATCTCGACACGGCGTACTTCTCGGGACCGAACGTCCCTTCATCCACGAAGTCGCGGGGAAGGTGATCGACGAAATGTCGGACGCGTACCCCGACTTGCTCGAACGCCGCTCATTCATTTGTGGGCGGATTCAGCGTGAAGAAGAACGCTTCCTTGAGACGCTGACGAAGGGGCTGCACCTGCTCGAAGGCAAGATCGAAGAGCTCACTGCCAAGGGTGAAACCCAACTGCCGGGCGAGACTCTCTTTCAGCTCTACGACACGTTCGGGTTTCCGGTTGACCTCACGGCCGACATTCTGACGAGTCGCGACATGACGGTTGACCACGGTGGCTTCGAAACAGAAATGCAAGCCCAGCGCACGCGCGCGCGTGCGGCCTGGAAGGGGACTGGCGACGCGACAGTGTCCGAAGTCTACGGCCGTATCGTCTCCGAAGTGACGTCGGAATTCACCGGCTACGAAGGGCTCAACGGCGAGTCGAGTCTGCAGGCGCTTCTCAAGGAGGGTGAGCCGGTCGACGTCGCGACCGAAGGGGATGAAGTCGAACTCGTTTTCGCCGCGACGCCTTTCTACGCAGAAAGCGGAGGTCAGGTCGGCGACGAAGGGCTGATCACAGGGCCAAGCGGCGAAGCGCAGGTGACCGACGTTCAAAAACCACTCGACGGTTTGATCGTGCATCACGCGAAAATGACGCGCGGCGAAATTCGCATGGGTGAAACCGCGCAGCTCGCAGTCGACCGGACGAACCGGAAGGCAATTGTGCGCAACCACTCCGCGACACACTTACTCCACGCGGCGCTAAGACAAGTGCTTGGCGACCAGGCGATGCAAAAGGGCTCACTGGTTTCCGGACAGCGTCTTCGCTTCGACTTTACCCACGACTACGCGGTGACCGAAGCCGAACTCGAACAGATTGAAGACCTTGCGAACCAGTGGATCGAAGAGAACTACACGGCGCAGACCGAGTTGCTTTCGTATAACGACGCCGTGAAGAAGGGCGCAATCGCGTTGTTTGAAGAGAAGTATGGTGACGAAGTGCGCGTCGTCTCGTTTGGCGATTGCTCGACTGAGCTTTGCGGCGGAACCCACGCCAACGCGACCGGCGACATCGGCCTTCTCAAGATCGTCAGCGAGTCCGGAATTTCTGCAGGGATTCGGCGTATCGAAGCGTTGAGTGGTATCGCGGCGCTGCATCACTTGCGTGACCAGGAACGTGCGCTTCGCGATACGGCATCACTTCTCAAAGTGGCGCCGGCGGATGTCACGGACCGGGTCGCGAAGCTACTCGACGAGCGCAAAACCGCGCGCAGGGAACTTGAAGCAGCGCGGTCGGCCAAGCAGGGTGACGTAAGCGGCGATCTTATTGCTGATGCGAAAGAGATCGCCGGCGGGAAGGCTCTTGCCGCTCGAGTTGAAGGTGCCGACGCAAAGGTGATGCGCAGCATGATAGATGACCTTCGCAATCGTCTCGGGAGCGGAGTCGTGTGCTTGCTCTCTGAGAACAACGGCAAGGTGCTCGTCGCGATCGGGGCTACAAAAGACATGATCGGCGACTTCAAAGCAGGCGACCTAATTCGCGACGTGGCCGGCGTAGTGGGCGGAGGCGGGGGAGGGCGACCCGACTTCGCACAGGCCGGTGGCAAGGACGCCTCGAAGATCGACGCCGCGATCGCGAAGTTTTATGAACTCGTCGGCGCAAACTGATGTTTGCCAACGTTTGCGATAGAACTCGAAGCGTGTCGGGCATTGCGACGTCATGACGAGTTCGACATACACGAAAGACCTCTTCGTAGGCCGACGTCGCGAAACTCGTGAAGTCATGATCGGTGACGTCGGCATCGGGGGCGGCAACCCGCTTCGGGTGCAGTCGATGACCAACACCGACACCCGGGACGTTCGCGGGAGCGTCGACCAGATCGAGGCGCTCGCCGAAGTGGGCTGCGAGATCGTGCGCATTACCGTGCCGTCGATCCGTGACGCCGAGATTTTACCCGAAATGCGCGCCGAACTTGCCAAACGAAACGTCGGCGTGCCCTTGGTCGCGGACATTCATTTTACGCCAAACGCGGCGATGCTTTCGGTCGATCACGTTGAGAAGATCCGAATCAATCCGGGCAACTACGTCGACAAGAAGAAGTTTGAAGTTCGCGAGTTCAACGATGCGGACTATGCGCGCGAAATTGAAAAAGTCGCGGGGCGATTTCGCCCGTTGGTACTGCGCTGTCGTGAGCGCGGGGTTGCGATGCGGATCGGCACCAATCACGGCTCGCTGAGCGATCGCATCATGAATCGCTTCGGCGATACGCCGCTCGGCATGGTCGAAAGTGCGCTCGAATTCTTGGACGTTTGCGAAGGCGAGAACTACCACGACATCGTTTTCAGCATGAAGGCTTCGAACACCCAAGTGGCGATTCAGGCGTACCGATTGTTGGCGCAACGGCTCGACGAGCGGTCGATGCCGCCCGGTGGGAGCTACCCGTTCCACATTGGGGTGACCGAAGCCGGTGACGGCGAAGACGGGCGTATCAAGAGTGCCATCGGGATCGGGGCACTGCTCGAAGACGGGCTCGGCGATACGATTCGCGTCTCGCTCACCGAACATCCTGTGCGCGAAGTGCCCGTCGCCGAGGCCCTCGCCAAGCGAGCCTTCAAAATCTGGGTTGCGGACGCTGGAACAACGTCAGCTGCTTGCATCACGCCCTACACCCCAGACCCGTTCGGCTACACGCGCCGTGCTTCCAAGATGCTGAACCTCGGTGGTTTAAGCGTTGGAGCGAGGGAGCCGGTTCGCGTCGAACTCGACTTGGGTGCACCCCAAATGAACGATCTCGACGACTGGGCAGCCGGGCACGCGAAGTCGATTGCCAAGCTTCGCGATGTTGAATGTGAATCGCTGCAGGTGTCGACTGCCGGCGCGCTTGAGCCTGAAGCCCTCGAGGCCGTGTCTAAAGCGTTAACCGCTGCGGGGCTGAATCAGCCCTTGGCGGTCGCGTGTCGCGATCGCACCGATCTCGATGCTGACAACAGCGCAGGGTTTGCGGCTTTGATATCCCGCATCGTGGTCGATGTGCGAAATGACAGCACAGATGATGATTGTGCGGCGGTGGCAAAATTTGCAGAACAAGTAGACGTGGCTCTCGAATGGCGTGTCTGCGGCGAAGTCGCCGACCTGTCTGGCCCCATTCGGCGCGCAGCCACTGCGAGTCGCGAAGCGCGTTTGACTCGGCTGCTGTTTTCGACGAAGACGTCGCGCCAGAATCATGCGGCGCGGTTACTCACCGCCGAACTTGCAGCGCACGGACTCGCGCAAGCCCCAATCGTACTTAGGCACTCGATCGGCGTGGACGCCGACCGCGAGCGTGCCACGATCGACATGGCGATCGATTTGGGGGCCCCGCTATGTGAAGGCATTGGCGACTTGGTGAGCGTGTCGGGCAGTCTCGCCCTCGACCAGTCCACCGACCAGGCATACCGGGTGCTGCAAGGCGCGCGGCTTCGTGCGACACGGACCGAATTTATTTCGTGCCCTTCGTGCGGACGCACACTCTTTGATCTCGAAGAAGTCACTGCGCGGATCAAAAGCAAGACCGATCACCTGAAGGGCGTGAAAATCGCCATCATGGGTTGCATCGTAAACGGCCCGGGAGAAATGGCGGATGCAGACTTCGGCTACGTCGGGTCGGGTGTAGGCCGAGTGACGCTTTATGTTGGCAAGGAAGTGTCTGTCAGAAGCATCGCCGAAGATCAGGCTTCGGATCGACTTGTGGAATTGATCAAGGACTCAGGCCGCTGGGTCGAACCCGCCTGAACAAGCGCGCGGCCTTGCTCCTTGAGCGATTCCACGTATCCGAGCGACCGCAGTCGATCGATTTCTTGGTCCTCAAAGCGCGGAGCTCCGACGTTCTTTACCGCGTTGCGAGCATACGCACGGTCTTCATCTTTTTCTGAGACCTGGTCATCAAGCAAGGCCCACGATTCATCGGCGTTCCAGCGATCGCGAGTCCAAAGGGGTTCCGGAGGCGGCTTGTCGTCAAAAGACGGCAGCTCGAGGGCGCGTTTTCCCATGACTCGGTAGAAGCTTCGATCTTGAAGGGAGACACCAATTTCGTTTCCGAAGTCACAGTACAGCAGCCGTTCGGCCAGCTTCCCCCATTGCCTCGCCATGGCCTGCGGTGAGGGAAACGATGGTTTCGCGCGGACTCGATCGCTCGTCAACAGCCTTTACAACTTGGCCGATCCAAGGGTCCGCAAAAGCGATCTCTTCGGTGTATCGCTCCTGATACTGCATCAAACGATTGAGCCCCTCTTTGTTGACCCACTCGATCGCACGCTCCACGGTCTGGTTCGCCCGACGTTCAAATATTTCGTTGCGGTTCTTTTCTTGGACCGACAGGTCTTCGTCATAGGCATCAAAACCGTGATCCATGCCGAGTGTTGAATGGAGCAGCATGTTGCCGATGAAGGCGCCTGTCCTGTATCCGGCACGCTTGAGAATGCCAGCAAGGGTTACGGCGCCTTTGAATCTCGTCGTCCCGTTGTGAAATGCAATCGAAGTTTTTCGCGCGAAGCGCGAGGTCATCATCGAGGCGTGAGAGAGGGCGGTTCGACTCGAAGCTGCGATCGCATCGTCGAAGACAACTGACTTGGCAGCGAGTGCGTCGATGTTTGGGCCGCTGCCATGCGGAAACGCATACGTGCCGAGGGGCTCGGCGCGCAACGTATTGAGCACGATCGATACGATGTTGGCCGCGTCGTCTCGCGCAAGCGTAACGGTGATGGGTTCTTCGGGGGCCGGCGTTTCTGGGCTACACGCGAACCATGAACCCTGCGAGCATGGTTGCCACCGCGCGAAGGCGCATCAGGGTGACGCGGGGTCCGTCTTCCAAACCGTCGTACCCTCTTTGATCGTCTCGAGAATTGCGATGTCTCGCAGTTGTTCGCCCGAGGCATCGAGCGGGTTGCTCTCTAGAATGACCAGGTCGGCAAGCTTGCCGGGTTCGAGCGAACCCTTCGTGTCTTCTTCGAAGTACTGATAAGCCGCATCGATCGTAATGGCGCGAAGCGCTTCGGCGACGCTCACGCGTTCGGTCTCACCCATGACTCGGCCGCTACGCGAAGACCGTTCGGTTGCAGTCCACAACATGAAGAGCGGGTCGAGGGGCGTCACCCCATAGTCGCTGTGATTCGTAAAATGAAGTCCGCGATCCGTTGCCGAACGCAGCGGACTCAAAAAATCGGCTCGCGGGGCGCCGAGGTTCGCGAGGTGTACGTCACCCCAAAAGAAAGCGTGGTTGGAAAAGAAGGAAGGGACGGCACCGATTTTCGCATAGGCATCGAGTTGATCGGGCCGGATGAATTGCGAATGGATGATGACCGGGCGGCGTCCTTCGGGTGCGCCGGCTGCGAGGTGGGCTGCGAGGAACATATCGATTGCCGCGTCGGCGTTTGAATGCGTGTAGGTCTGAACGCCGTTTGCGTACGCGAGTCGGAAGATTTCGTTGAGCGCAGCCTGCGGAACGACCGCCTGACCCCGCCAGTTTTTTTCGCCGCCGGGGCCGG
>JASDVE010000221.1:5753-19740 GCA_041891195.1 Myxococcota bacterium
TGACAAGCATGGGCTCGGTCCAATACGCGGTGCGTCCCTGGGGCGATCCATCCGTCACGCTCTTTACGCCGCCGAACTTTAAGCGTCCACGGTAGGGGCCGCCGAATGTGATGCCTGGTTTTCCAACGAGCTTTGGAAAGACGTCCATCGTGGGCAGCGAAACGACGTCGAGGAAGAGTCGTCCTTCCTCAGCCGCGCGTTGAAGTATCGCGACGCCCGGGCCGCTGGTCGCTCCATCTTGAATCGTCGTATAACCATTGGCTGCATAGTGAAGTTGTGCGGCATGCATGGCTTGAAGTGTTTGTTCTTCGTCTCCTGAGGGCAATGCCCGCATCAAGTCGAAGAACGGAGTCTCCATCATGAGTCCGGCAGGCTCGAGTCCGTCAGCTTTGCGCACGATCAGGCCGCCGGGAGGTGTTGGGGTAAAGGCGTCAATGCCGACGGCTTTGAATGCGGCTCCGTTTAGTACAGCTCCGTGGCTCGAGACGTGAATCATCACGACAGGGTTGTCGGGGAAGTGCGGGTCGAGATCGTCGACTGTCATCTCCCGTTGGTCTGCGAACGCTTCTTTTTCATAGCCGTACGCGATGAGCCATTCCCCCTTCTGCAGTTTTTTCTTTTGGGCCATCCGCTTCAACTCGGCAATGACATCTGCAGCCGATTCGACGCTTCCAACTGGGGGACGAGACACATTGGCAAATTCTGAAAAAGGAACGCCGTGCAACAAGAAGTGACTGTGTGGGTCGACGAAGCCGGGAAGTAGGGCAGCGTTGCCAAGCTGGATGACGGTAGTCCCCATGCCGCTGTGACGAAGTACCGATGCTTTATCGCCAACTGCGAGAATTAGGCCATCTTTGATCGCAAGTGCCTCGGTGACGTCGTTCGATGGATTCATGGTGACGACATGGCCGACATAGATCGCATCCGCTGTCGGCAAAGTGAGGTCGGACGAGAGTGAGGCACACCCGAGCGTGAGCAAGAGCAGAAGGTGCGGCGGTGAGAAGTGGCGCAGCATGGATAACTCCTTGCGATCGTGAGGTCGGAGCGGTGATCCGGTACCGCCGACGCGAGCATAGCTAGGCCCGGCTACTGAATGCAGTGGGGCGAGAATCTCAGACTTCCGCCGCTGAACCCAAGTGTGGCGAGAGCGGGCTAACCTGTCGGCGAGACGAATCTGGAGAACGGAACAAAGTGAAGATGTGCGCGCAACGGCTAGCTCTCTTTACGGCCGGTCTTGTTCTGTTGATCTCTTGCAGTGCGAGTGGGCCGAGTGATCCGTCCGTGCCCCATGTGTTCTTTATTACAATCGACACGCTTCGCGCCGACCATCTGGGCACCTACGGGTATGGTGGGGATACCTCTCCCCAGATCGATGCTTTCGCGAGTAAGGCCACGGTGTTCGAGACAGCACTCTCTCAGGCCCCCAATACGATTCCTTCGATCTTGCAGATCATGACTTCGCGCTACGGGTTGCCACACAAGATTCACGAGAATCAGACGAGCCTTGCAGACGTCATGCGCGCGAGTGGTTACGAAACGGTGGCGATCGTCGACAATCCTTTATTCGAGTTTGATCAAGATGCTCACGGACTCACAAAGGGCTTCGACCGTTTTTTTCGAAACCCGCTTCTCGATGGAGAGGTGCTCGAACAGCAACTCTACAAGAGCAATACGCCGGCAGACGTGATCACTGCCCAGGCGAATCGTTTGCTCAACGCTCGGGCGAACGAAAAACCGCTTTTCATGTGGCTTCACTACTTCGACCCGCACGACCCCTATGCGGCGCCGTTCGCCGAAAGCGAGGCAGGAGCTCATCACCGGAGTCCGAAGAGTCAGTTTACAGGTGATATTCGCAGGGAAAACTTTGTAAAGGGTGGGGCGCCACGTCCCTCGGCTGACGACATCGAACACATCGTGAACCTGTACGATGATGAAATTCGTTATGTCGACGCTTCGCTGGGCGAGTTCTTCGCACGACTCAAACGAGATGGTCTTTACGACGAGAGTCTCATCATTCTTTCGTCCGATCACGGCGAAAGCTTCGGCGAGCATGGTGTATGGATGCACGGGCGGTCGCTCTATGACAGCGAAATTCATATTCCACTGATCGTGAAGCTTCCGCATCAAAGTGAGGGCAGACGGGTCTCTCTACCCGTCCAGGCAATCGACATCGCGCCCTCGATCGTGGATGTCTTGTCGCTTGAAACGTCGACTCACTTTGACGGAATGAGCGTGTTCGGCGAATCCACCGAGCCTGCGATCGTGGATTGGCTCAAAAATAAGGTGGACCGCACCAAGCATTGGAACATTTACGAAACGGCGAACGAAAAGATGTTGTTTCGAATTGACGTTGACCCTGGTGAAACGAACAATGTGGCATCCGGACATGCCGCCGTGATCGAAGAACTGCGCGCTGCACGCAACGCGCGCTTGGAACGTGTGAAACAGGACGCCGCCGAGATCCGAAGGTTGTCTACCGAAGCGGCCGAGCAAATGAGGGTGCTCGGCTATATCGAATAGACTCGGACCTAATACTCTCGGGCGAACTGCACGCTACGAGGCACGTTTTCGAGCCTGCGTGGTGCTTTTTTCGACATAGGGTCAAACAGCGTCGGCGACGAGTTCATGTCCCGCGGCGTTCTCATGCTCGTGGCCCTCGAGGGTGTACCGGCCTTGGAACTCGCGAAACGGAATTTCGGGAATCAGGCTCGCAAATAGCTTGATGAACCCGACGTTATGCTGGGACGCGAAGGTTCTTCAAATCCAGCCCCGATGCGGCGCGTGTCGATCCCCTGCTAAACATCGTTGCTTCGGTCGACGAGCGCGCACTCGCTTGTATCAAGGCCTGAACCAAGAAAAAGGAAACCAGTTTGGACAATTCAGAATTCAACGCGGTCTCAGTTGTGAAGGCTGCGAACATTTACTTCGACGGAAACGTGACAAGCCGTACGGTTAAATTTGAAGACGGAACGACGAAGACCCTTGGGATCATGTTGCCCGGCGAGTACGATTTTGGCACCGACGCTGCGGAGCTGATGGAAATTACATCGGGGGATCTCGATGTGAAGCTTCCCGGTAGTGATGCCTGGCGCAAGGTCACCGGTGGCGAGTCGTTCGACGTCCCGGCGAACTCTCGCTTTCAAGTGAAGGTAAGCGTGGTGGCCGACTACTGCTGTTCGTACCTCGCGTAGTTTCTCACCCGGGTCGTGGTGTCGCAGACTCTATCTTTATAGCGGGCCGATTTAATCGAATCCGAATTCAGGAACCGGTACGACGACGACCTGTGGTCGGTATAGATCCATCTGGGTGGTAAGTCGCTTCAGGATGTCCCAGGGGTCGTCGCTACTGCGTGTCATCAGGTTGCAGACGTACGTGAGAATCAGTCGGTCTTCTGTCGCGTACTGAGGATGTTCTTTCGCGGCATAGCAGAAGACATTCGGGTCGATTCGCTCCGTGTAGTCTCCTTCGAGTTCAGGGATGCGGTAGATCGATCGCGGATCCGACCAGGGGCCCTCAAGACGCGGCGCGGTTCGAAGTCGAACCTGACTCATGCTGGCCGCACCGCTCTTCGGCATCGCAGCATCCAAGTTGCTGTACACGGCGACCCAAGCATCGATCGCGTCGAAGTAGCGAACAGACATCTCGGTTGCGTTGTCGTCCATAATGACGCGCGCCTGTTTGGGCTTGAAGCCGGCAATCCATTGCCGATCTACACCCCATGTTTCGAGCGAAGCCCCGGGGTTTTTTTTCGTGAGCGCAGACAAAGGCAGTCGGGCAAGCATCCGGTTTCGATTCGCGTCGTCGCGATCGAAGAAAGAAAACAAATAAAGAAAACTACCGTCGACGACGAGCGTGCTCCCTGGCAAAGCAATCTCGCTATCCGTGAGTGAGAGCACCTCGTATTGCCATTGTTCTGGGTCCAAGTGATAGTTCTCGATGCGAGCGAGATCGAATCCGGTATTTCGAAAGGACAACTGTAGAGGTCCGCGCGGCTCGCTCGGTTCGGTGCGAAGTAATCCAACGTAGAAGGCACCCTGGTGTTCGAAACCGTCGAATAGCCACCAGTACCCCGTTGCATCATTCTGATGGAAGAAGGCCTCGGATTCACCGCGATCCGAATGTCCCCAGGCGTAGTCGATGCTCCAGCGTCCGTTGTCGGCACAACGCGACAAGCCGATTGAATTGTGAATCATCTCGCTGTTTTCGCGCGAGCGTTGGCCGGGGTCGCCGACGAAAGTGTCGCTGAAAAGCCAAACGCTCCGACCGTCCGCGAGCGGGACAGAATAGCCACCGTCGGCTCCAAGCCATCCCTCGGCATACGGAAAGTGCGGTGTGCAGGGGACTGTGGACGTCGGGGCGAACGTCGAACATGACGTCGTAGCGAGGATGACAAGAACGCCTCTGATGACGTGTTGTGTTTTTGCGCCGAGGAGCATCGCCAGTTGAATCAGCGGCGTAGCGGAGCCGCGACGTCGGGCAATAGGTCGAGTTCATCGCGGTAGTTCGTAGACACGTACTCCTGCAATTTTTCAACGGCTTCGACACTGCGCGACTGTTCGACCGATTCATGGTCACGACCGAATACAAGCGTCGTGCCGGAAACCAAAAGTGTCGCAACAAGCGCGCCCTCGGCGAAACCCAGTGCGCCGCCCCCGATTCGATCTGCCCAGCCAAGGCCAACAGCTGCGGCACCACGTTTTAGGTAGCGACCAAGAAAACCAACGAGTCCAATCGTGGCAACCAGAATGACGGCACCCGTAATAAAGGGCGCGGCGCCGGCACCGATTTCGCCCCCGGTCACGTCAACCAGCGCATTCGCGGCCGGTTCGTTTCCGTACCGAAGCGCGATGCACGTGACGCCCACCGCGGCGATTGAAAAACTTTCGCGGATCATGCCGATGAATGCGCCTCGTGCCATTGCGATGAGCATCACCGCGAGCACCAGGCCGTCAAGAATCGTAATGGAGTCTGGATTCATCGTTTAATCTCGTTCATGGAATTTGGGGCGGGGGCCAAAGGTTCCGCTGGGCTCGAATCTGCGGCTGCCTCGCGTTTGGAAATCACCAGCCGACTGTACATGCGCGCATCTTCTCGGCTTGGGTCGTGCTTGAGTACGGCATGCCAACGCGCGAGCGCTTCATCGCTGCGGCCAAGTGAATAGTAGGTCAGTCCGAGTTGGATGTGAGCGTCCAAGAGGCCCGGGTTTCCGCGCAGCACGCGCTTGAATTCGCAAAGCGCTTGATCGGGCAGCCCCAAGTCGCGCAACACAAGGCCCAAGCGGTGTCGAATGTCATGAAATCCGGGACATCGATCGAGTGCCTTGCGATACGCCTCGACGGCTTCGCGCAACTCGCCCGCTTCGGCGTATGCGTCGCCAACGGCCGCCTGCAAATTCGCAAGTTTTCCGCGAGTTGTCGTATCCATCCCGCCCGCTTCGCCCTGCACCCGGGCGGCTGCGCGTTCGGCGAGTTCCCTCGATCGGTCGAAGTCTCCCTCTCGCTCGCAAACGCTGGCCAGCGCGAGTAGTGCTTCCGCGTAGACAGGGTTTAGCTGGATGGCCCGTTGCAAGCTCCGCCGGGCCGCATCGCCGTCGCCGCGCAGGGGGTCGCCTCGAAGGTCATAGAGGACACCGACCATGTAGTGAATGTCGGCAAAGTCGTTCCGCGTTTGCAGCAAGCTGTTCAAGGCTTCGAGCGCCGGCTCGACGTCATTGCGCTCAAAGTATGCGCGCCCCCGCGCGTAAGCTTCGCGTTCGTTCGCGGTCATGCGAATCGACCGAACGACGCGTGCCTGTTCAGAACTTGTGCTGGACGGCTGCTCCACGATGTCTCGCTCCTGCCCGTCGTTCGTTCCTGGGTGATGTCGCTGTGACGATTCGTACGTTGGCTTGAGTTGGCTGAACCGGCCGCGTCTAGTTTGACGCAGCGATTCGCTCGGCCGCCAGTTCCGAGATGTCTGAGTTCGGATAATTGGCAACGACCACATGAAAAAGACGTCGCGCTTCGTCGCGCCGCATCATGTTCTCGTAACAAACGCCGAGTTTGTACAAGCCTTCGGCGTCCAAGCCGAGGCCGGGGTAAATGTTGAGCACCGAGCGATAGCGTTCCGCGGCGGACTGATACTCGTCTCGATTCAGATAGAAGTCACCAAGTTGCATCATGTTTCGCGAAAGCCGGGTGCGTAGATCCCGGAGCAGCGCTTCACCCTCACGCGTTTCAGGCGCGTAGGGGTAATCCTGAATCAGTATTTCGAGCTGATCCTGTGCTTTGCGGGTTGCGGTCTGATCTCGGTTGATCGAGTGGATCTGGTTGTAGTGACACAAAGCCGAGCGCAGGACCGTATACGGGACTTTTGGGTGCTGAGGGTGCAGATCGGAAAACGAGCGATAGTAAGAGAGTGCTTCGTCGTAGCGTTCGTCTTTGAAGTAAGTGTCCGCGATGCGCAGGTCGGCCTTCACCGCGAGTTCGTGATAGGGGTAATTGTCGATGATGGTTTGGAAGGTTTCGATGGCCTCGTCGTAGTCGACCGTTGGGAAGAGAAAGTAGATCCGGCGCCCCTTTAGGATCTCGAGGCCTTTGTCATACAACTCTTCGGCGGGAGGCACGTCGGCGAAAAGTGGGGCTTCTTCCTTGCAAGAAGCCAAAAAACCAAGCGCAAACAGCGAGATAAGCGCCATGGCGACGGTCGAGCTCAGTTTGGGTTGCATCACCATACGTTCGCCTCGGGGACCTCGTTCATGGACCCAGTCGGGGGTCGTGTGGGCTTGATTTACAATACCTTGGACAGCGTGCTGTCCCCGGGTCGCAGCCATTGCGGCCAGCCTGGTGATTCATTTTCTAGAACTTCCGAAACATCCAGATCGCACTTCGCCGGGAGATTGATGACGTTTGCCGCGCGATTCTCGCGGCAAAACTACAAGACCTCTCGCTGCAGTGTCAATCTGCTAGGCTCCGCCCGCAGTCACACGGTTCCCGAGAAGATTGGCCGGGGCCGCCGTCGCACTCTGCCTCAAACCTAACATCACTTTTATAATCTTAGGCAGCAGTTTCTGCTGTCATTCACAAAGATGAATACAAAGCTACGCACGTAGACACTCAGGAAAGGGTCGGTATCCACCATGGAGCAAGGTTCGATCGCAAAGCTCAAATTCGACAACCGCCTGAGCCGCCGGAAGGGCTGGCTCAGCAAAAAAGAAGAAGAAACATATCTGGAAGGTTTGCCCGACGTAGCCGATAAGATCGCGATGCCCGAGGACGACGAGCCGGAGGAAGTTGCCGAACAAGTCGAAGCAGCTCCCGAAGAAGCGTATCCCGCTGTGGCGGCCTTCGAAGTACAGACTGAAGAAGTCGCGTCGCCCGCCGAGCCCGAAAGCGAGCTGCTGTCCGCCCCGCTGTCGCCGCCGCCCTCTAAAGAGCTGTAGATGTGATCAAGGAGAAGTTGGGACATCGCGTTGATGACGTTGTTCACGCGCTCTTCCCGTTTCTCTTCAAGCGCGCCATCAATCCAGACTGGTTGACTGTGTGCGGAGCCGTGGTTGCCGCGGCTTCCGCTGTCGCGTTTGCGAAGGGAGACTTCCGCTTGGGCGGCCTCGTGCTGTTCGCCAGCGGGTTGTTCGACCTAGTAGACGGCGTGGTGGCGCGCCATTTCAACATCTCGACCACCTTCGGTGGCTTTCTCGACTCGACGCTGGACCGCTTTGTCGACATGGCGGTAATGCTCGGCATCATCATTTATTGGAGTACGACCGGCGAAGTCAGCTTGGCCGTACTTTCGGCTTACGTGCTCGTTTGTACGGTCCTCACGTCATATGCTAAGGCACGGGCTGAACTCCACTTGGAGCATTTGCCGGGTGGTATGCTCGAGCGGGGCGAACGCATGGGGCTCTTGGTCGCGGGAAGTGTTTTTGGTTTCTTGCCAATCGCGATGTGCGCCTTGGCGTTGGGCACCACCTATACCGTGGGGCGACGGCTCTTCGTCGCGCAGCGAGAAATGGCGCGCCTCGACGCGTCGAAGCTCCCCGAAACGGAGGTCGTCTGAGCGATGAGTGAGCAAGAGGCACGGAATAAAGAAAAGCAAGAAGGCGTGGCAACTGCGTACCAGCAAAAGACGCGCGATCTGCCGTCGATCGATTTTTCGACCTTCATCTTGTCGCTGTCGACGTCGGCCTTGTACCAAATGGGACTCGTCAATGGACCCGATGGTGCGCCGGTCGAGGAACCCGATCCGTTGCTCGCGCGCCAAACGATCGACACGGTTCAGATGTTGCGGGACAAGACAGCCCGCAATCTCGACGACGTCGAACTCAAACTTGTCGACAACCTGCTTTACGAACTTCACACGCGCTTCCTCGCGATGGCGTAGGGACGGCGTGGCGTAAGGGGACGAGCGTTCCTAGCCTTCGTGGGCGACCCAGGCCCCCCGACCTTACCGCGTGCCGTGCGCACCCCGGCAAAGACCGAACCCATGACATCGACCGTCAAAGTATTTGCCCACGCCAAGCTAAATCTCGGTCTGCGGGTGCTCGGCTGCCGGAGCGACGGATACCACCTGCTCGAAAGTCTCTTCGTTCCGATCGCGCTGGCCGATTCGCTCGAAATCGAGTTCGGGGACTTGGGCCCGGTCGCTGGCAGTCCGGCGGTCGAAATCGGTTTTGAGATTGAATCGGACCCGGGACTGCCAGGAGCGGGCGCGGTAGGGCCGCCCGAGCGAAATTTAGCGGTCCGAGCGGTCCGGTCCTTCTGCGGCGAGGCCGGTTTGTCTGGGACGCTTCAATTGCGGCTCAGCAAGCGGATTCCGGTCGGCGCCGGGCTCGGCGGCGGATCAAGCGACGCGGGTACCGTGTTGCGTGCGCTCGATACCCAGTTTCCGGGGCGTGTGGCTCCGGAGAGGCTGCTTGGGCTCGCGGTCGCCTTGGGCGCCGACGTCCCATTTTTCTTGCGCGCTGAGCCGAGCCGGGTCGGTGGGATCGGGGAAAAAATTTCCCCACTCACGGGTCTTCGCCCACTTTCGCTCTTGCTTGCCAACCCCGGCGTATCTCTTTCTACGGCGAACGTTTTTTCCGCCTTCGATCGAGCCCAATCTGCGTTGACGCTCGGCCCGTCTCGCTCTACGATGCGGGCGCTCGAAGGGTCTGGCGCGGCCCCTCGATCTGCGGATTCACTTGTCACGGCTTTCAATTCTGCTCTTTCTTCCAGAACGAATTCGGAGCTGTCCAAGGGTTCGTCCGCGATGACGATTCCAAACTTGCTTACAAATGATCTCGAACCGTTCGCGACATTCCTGTGTCCACAGGTGAGTGAACTGCAAGAGCAAATTCGCAGACTTGGCGCGCACAACACAGCAATGAGCGGAAGCGGCGCCACGGTTTATGGTGTGTTTCCGGATGATGAAACAGCCCGCGACGCATTGGAGCGAGCGGAATTCAAAGCGCCAATTTGGGCATGTGCGACACGTTCGTTGGGAGAACCGAAGCAATAAGAGTATGAGTGCACGATCGCTAAGCCAGATTTGATCAACAGCCTGGATCAAGTTGAAGCTAGCCCGCAGCAGACGGCGCGCTGAAGTGTCGCCTAAGTAGCAAGGTCGTATCAAAGTCGAATCAACGTCGTATCAAAGAGGCAATCGATGCGAGTAGAGGCCTTCGGCGAAAGCGACGAAACCAAAGGCAAAGATTACATCACGAATAAATCACGACACATGCGAAATGCGAATCCGGCCTCGGATTCTATGATGGGGCGTCGCCAAATGGTAAGGCAGCGGCCTTTGGAGCCGCCATCTGCAGGTTCGAGTCCTGCCGCCCCAACCAATTTTAGGCGTTCGATCAACCTGGTGCACTTTTCGCGTACGTCTTGCAGATGAGATAGAAAATGAAGCTATTCACCGGAAACTCCAATATTGCGCTCTCGCAAGACATCGCCAACTACCTCGGGATGAACCTCGGCAAAGCCGAAGTCGGAACGTTTAGCGATGGCGAATGTTCGGTCGAGATCACTGAAAATGTGCGCGGCATGGATTGCTTTGTTCTGCAGTCACTGAGTGCACCGGCGAATGTCCACGTGATGGAGCTGCTCATCATGCTCGATGCGCTCAAACGATCTTCAGCGCGCCGGGTGACCGCAGTCGTGCCGTATTACGGCTACGCGCGTCAGGATCGCAAGGTCAAACCTCGGGTTCCAATCACGGCCAAGCTCGTCGCCGACCTGCTTACAACTGCGGGCGCAGACCGGGTTCTTTGCTTGGATCTCCACGCGGGCCAAATTCAGGGCTTCTTTAATATCCCGGTGGACAATTTGTACGCGACCGGCGTCTTGCTCGACGCGGTTGAGGAGCGTGTGAAGGGTGATGTCACGATCATCTCCCCCGATGCTGGCGGTGTAGAGCGCGCGCGCGCCTATGCGAAGCGCCTCGACGCAAGCCTCGCCATCATCGATAAGCGGCGTGAACGTGCAAACGTTTCCGAGGTCATGCACATCATTGGTGACGTCAAGGGCGCCCGCTGCGTGATTGTTGACGACATGGTGGATACGGCGGGGACCTTGGCCGAAGCGGCTCGAAGCCTCATGGACGCCGGCGCCGAATCTGTATACGCCGCAATTTCGCACCCCGTCCTCTCCGGTCCCGCCATCAAGCGCTTGGTTGAGTCTCCGCTTGCCGAGCTGATCGTGACCGACTCGATTCCACTGCGTCCCGAAGCCCGGGACTGCGGAAAGATCCATGTCGTTTCCGTAGCTGCCCACATGGGCGAAGCGATTCGACGCATCAACAACGAAGAGAGCGTGAGTTCACTCTTCGATTGAACCAATGCATTTAGAACCAGCGCATCGCTGGTCGTAAGGAGATTCACGTGGGCGATCAATCACTCGCAGTAGAAGTTCGATCTGACACCGGGAAGGGCGTCGCGCGCAAATTGCGCGCTGCCGGTCGCATCCCCGCCGTCCTCTATGGCCACGGCAATGCGTCGGTGTCTCTTTCGATACAGGCCAAAGACCTCGATACATTGCTTAAGACCAGTCATGCAGGGCTCAATACGCTGATTGACCTTGAGGGTGACAGTGCAGTCGCGGGCAAGGTGGTGCTTATCAAGGAACTGCAGCGACATTCGGTTGCAGGTACGCTGTCGCACGCCGACTTTTTCGAGATCGATGTAACCGCGAAGATCCACGTTTCGGTACCGATCAAGCTCGAAGGTACACCCGAGGGTGTGAAGCTCGGCGGCATTCTTGAGCACATGATGCGCGAGATCGACTTGCTTTGTCTCCCGAACGCGATTCCCGATTTGCTCGAAGTCGATGTGTCCGGAATGAACCAGAACGAGTCCCTGCACGTCAGCGACTTGACCCTTCCCGAAGGCGTCGAAACCGGTGTCGACGAAGCGCTTCCGATCGTCCATATCGCGACCAAGAAGATTGAGGAAGAAGTTGAGGTCGTAGCCGAAGGGGTCGAGGCCGAGAAGGAAGGTGATGCGGGCGCAGCACCGGCAGCTGAGGAATCCAAGGACGACTGATCCGCGTGATTTGATGCAAGCCATGGACAGGGTCCATGTCCGTGGCTTGCGGCTTTACGCGTGTGCCAGGCCCTCCGATTGCTGGGGGATCTGCGCATGAAACTGATCGTCGGCATTGGGAACCCGGGTCCCCGTTTCGAGGGCACACGACACAACGTCGGTTTCGACGTGCTGGACGCATTTGCGTCGAAGTACGGTTTTTTGATCAGCGAACCCCGATTTGAGGGTGACTTTGGCAAAGGCGTTGTTGCCGGAGTCGACGTGGGCTTACTCAAGCCCGCAACGTTTGTGAATCGCTCAGGCCTTGCGGTAGAGGCAGCGTTGGCGGCCATCCCCGAGATCGAATTTGAGCGAGATCTCGTTGTCGTCTTTGACGACCTCGACTTGCCCTTCGGTCAATTGCGCCTGCGCAAGGCGGGGGGTGCCGGTGGTCATCGCGGCATCGCGGACATTATCGACACCCTGGAAAGCCGTGCGTTTGCTCGCATGAGATTCGGCATCGGTCGTCCATCTGAGGGCATGTCTGTTCGCGACTACGTCCTGCAAAAGTTTGGCCCGGTTGAAGAGAAGAGCCTCACGAAGCAAATCGCTTTGTCGGTTCGCGCGCTGGAGTCGCTGCTCGCCGATGGCGTCGAAGTGGCGATGAGCCACTTTAATCGAGAGCCCGAACGCGACGATTGATGTTGCGCCTTGCGCGCGCGTGGCTTCGAGCCACCCGCCGGACATGGCGTCCAAGAGTTGGGACAATGAACCGAAATCTGCGAATTGTCCCGTATGGTTCTGGCTGGAAACGATCTTTTTGGTCTATATATGGACAATATTTATTATTGTCGGGCCATTGACCGGGTATTGGTTGGGTCGTAATGTCGTTTTATGCGACTCCCGGATCTCACCGCAACTGGTCCTAGTGCCCTCCCGGTTTACCAGGAAATTGCGAGCCAGCTTCGCGTGCAGATCGAAAGCGGCGAAGTCGAAGCCGGCACGCGCCTGCCGGCCATTCGTTCGCTGGCGAGCGTGCTTGGTGTGAATCGCGACACCGTGTCCCTGGCCTACGAGTCACTTGCAAGCGCAGGGCTGGTCGAATCGACAGTCGGCCGTGGAACCTTTGTATGCCAGGCGAAGACCATTCGGAATGAAGGCGACAAAGTAGCGATCGCGCTCGGTGCGCAGGTCGAGCAACTGCTGCACTTCGATGCGGGGCGCCCGCGCTATCCCGCGGCTCCCGATGCCGTCGCGATGCATTCACTCATTCCCGACCCGTCGCTGTATCCGATTGCAGACTTCCGTCGTTGTCTTGAGCAAGTTCTCGAAGGCGGCGGCGCGGATCTCTTCCTGTATGGCGACACCCAAGGACATCACGGCTTGCGCGAGGCGATTGGCGAGCGTCTACGCGAGGTCGGGATCAAGATTGAAACCGATGGCGTCGTCCTTTGTCACGGAGCAAGCCAGGGCATTGCCCTCGCCATTCGTTTGTTTGCCGGGCAGGGCGAAACCATCGCGGTCGAATCGCCGACTTACCACAACGTCCTTGGCACGCTGGTCAGTTTCGGCGTGCGCTCGGCGGCGGTGCCGATGACCGAAGATGGCCCCGATCTCGAAGCGCTTGATCTCTTGCTCGCGCGCCCTGACGTCAAAGCCTTTTACACCATTCCGAGCTTTCACAATCCGATGGGGACGACGACTAGCGTCGCGCACCGACGCGCGCTCTTGGCGATCGCAGGGCGCCACGGCAAGCCCATTATCGAAGACGGGTTTGAAATGGATCTGCGGCTCCGGGGCAAAGCGATTCCATCGCTTGCCGCACTTGACGACTCAGGCCTCGTGGTTCATTTGAGCTCCTTTTCAAAGTCGTTGTTCCCGGGCGTGCGCAGTGGCGCACTGGCAGCGAGGGGGCGTGCGGCTGAGGGCCTCGTCGCACTCAAGCACGCTTCTGATCTTGCGGACTCTCTCCCGCTGCAAGCGGCGATGGATCGGTTCGTGCGGTCAGGGGGCTACGACCGACATCTCGACAAGCTTCGGCCAGTGCTCCGAGAGCGGCTCGACTGCGTGCTCGAGTCCCTCGCCGAGCTGATGCCCGAAGGCACCTACGCGAGTGCGCCTGAAGGGGGCTATCAGGTTTGGGTCGAGTTGCCCTTCGAAATTGATACCCGGGATCTCGTCGCCGACGCAGCCAAAGCAGGGGTGCTCTTCGCACCGGGTTCCCACTTTTTGCCGGACCGTGGCCCTTCACGCGGTTTGCGCCTCACCATCGCGGAAGCACCGACAAACCGGATTCGCGGCGCGATCGAAGCGCTCGCACAAACCGTGACAAACGCAAGCCAACATCAAGCGCCCGCACCGCCTACGGCTGGCGTGCACCTGTAGGCGAAAACTTTATTCGAATCGAAAGCAAGATCATTATTTACCAAGAAAGCAACTCAAACGCGCGACGTAACGCATTGTTGCGACGCGAGAAAAGGCCGCGCGCGGCCGTTCGGAGGACAC
>JASDVE010000222.1:0-2535 GCA_041891195.1 Myxococcota bacterium
AGTCTCGCGACTATGAAAATTCAGAACCTGTTTGATCTCAGCGGCAAGGTTGCGGTCGTCACGGGCTCGACAAAGGGGATCGGTCGAGCCATCGCCGAAGCCTTCGCCCACCACGGCGCAAAGGTTGTGATCTCTGGGCGAGATTCGAAAACTTGCGACGAAACCGCACAATCGATTCAAGCGTCCGGAGGAACTGCTACGGGCATCGCATGCGACATCAGCGATGCGGATGCCCAAGCCAACCTGATTCAAACCGCAACCGGTCGATTTGGCCCCGTCGACATCCTCGTTGCCAATGCCGCGATCAACCTCCACGCTGGATCCCTACTCGACACCACCGCAGAAAACTTCAACGCCACGATCGAGACGAATCTGACGGGCGTGATGCAACTCGCGCAGAGCGTCATCCCCGGTATGCAAGCCGCAGGCGCGGGGTCGATCATCTTGATCTCGTCGGTCGGTGGACTGCAGGGCAATTCTCTCCTTGGGCCCTACTCGATTTCGAAAGCTGGCGTGATTCAACTCGCACGAAATATCGCGGCGGAATTCGGCAAGGACGGCATTCGCGCAAATGCCATCGTGCCGGGTCTCGTGAAAACTGACTTTGCGAGCCCTCTCTGGCAGAACGCCGAGATGGCACAAGAACGGATCGACAAGACTCCACTTCGACGCCTCGGCGAACCCGAAGACCTCGCCGGTGCCGCCGTCTACCTCGCGTCCCGCGCGGGCGCCTGGACCACCGCGCAGACCATCGTCGTCGATGGCGGTGCTGTCATGATGGGCCGTTGACTCGCGAAGCGCACGACGCGCCGATCAACGCAGTATTCGAAGAGACCCGCGCTTGGATCGAAAACGTCGTGGTAGGACTTGGACTCTGCCCCTTCGCGCAAGCATCGATTACGGAGGGAGGCCTGAAGATGGTGCACTGTGATGCAACCGATCCCAAGGAGCTTGCTTCCGTGCTTCGCGACGCGTTACTTGAACTTCGAACCGATGCGGGCAAGGCGTTCGACGGTTGCCTGGTCGTGCATCCAAACGTCCTGACCGAATTCGAGAGTTTCAACGACTTTCTCGACCACGCGGACGAAATCCTCGAAGCAAGTCCGCGTTCCGGCGAATTCCAAATTGCCAGCTTTCATCCCGACTATCGCTTCGCGGAGACGCAACCCGACGACGTCGGGAATTACACGAACCGGTCTCCCTACCCGATGCTGCACATTCTGCGCGAAGCCAGCGTTGAACGCGCGCTTGCAAACTTCGGGGACCCCGCGAAAATCCCCGAGCGCAACGTCGAGCAGCTTGAATCGCTCGGGCTCGACGCGGTAAAGAAGCTGCTTGCGAGTTGCAAACGACGCGACTAATCGCAGGCGCCAAAAAGGCGCCAGCTCTAGTGCGATTCCTCGCTGGCCTTTTCTGCACTCCACGCCATCACCGCGATCAACCCGCCGTAGTACAAGACATTGGGCAGAACGCGGACAGCGAAGCCGATGTCTGCCCCGGTGGTGAGGATGATCAGATCTGCGGTCGCCCACAGGCCGTAGTAGATGACAACGAAATGCGCGACGCGCTTCACCCATGGGTTCGTGCGCACGTTCTCGTGAACGCGGAGAAGCGTGAGCGTAAGCAGCACAAAAAGTACTTCGTAGATAAAAAACATCATCCGCGCGTGATTCATCGACTCGGGAAGACTCCGCAGAATGACTTGAGTCGTGACCGGAACAAGCACGGTCAACCCGGCTGCAAGCGCCGCTACCCGTCCGTTGATTTCCAGTTTCCCACCTGGACTGCCTGCAACGGCGACGATCAAGAAGCGCGTATCTCCCGCGAGCACGAAAAAGAGCGGGACCACACTGGCCGCCATTCCTTCGAGGGCGCCGATGCCGTAGATGTGAGCGCTACTCATCCAAGCGTCGAGTCCCGACAACACCACCAACGCAAAGCAGTAACGCCGAACCGTCGCGTCAAGGTTCGTTCGGGTGGCACAATAGATCAGTGCTGCTCCCGCCGCGGCCCAAAGCAAGAACGGGTGCTGAGTCGGACTCGCGTAAAAGGCTTCAAAGGTTCCCATGTCAGGAGCCATCGCCAACGCGGCTTGAAAGATCGACTTTGTGCTTCGCCATCGTAGAAAGATACGCGATCACGTCGTCAATGATGGTCGACCGCTCATGAAGCTTCACGTTCAAACGCGGCATGCGCGCAGCCGCAACAAGCGACGCGGGATCGTCGATCCACTGCCGCAACCACGCAACGTCTCGATAATCGGTTGGGTTCGTAGGCGAGTTCAGCTCCGGGCCTATGCCACCCCCTTCGCCGTTCATTTTGTGGCAGCGCATGCAGTGCATCCGAAACGCTTCGAAGCCGGACTCGACCTGTGTGCTGCTCCCACTCGGGGGTGTCATCAACGGGAAGCGTTTGCGCGCATCAATCAGATCAATGCCCACAAGTTGATAAGGCCAGCCGTAGTCACCCTGGGCGCGCAGCTCTGCCTCGCCGGCATTATCCCAGATGAGATAAATCGGTGACAAGTCGACTCTC
>JASDVE010000222.1:2545-19692 GCA_041891195.1 Myxococcota bacterium
GCCGCGTTCAAGCTTCAGAATTGAAAAGCGCTCCGCATCCCCGCGGCCAACTGCCAACCAAGCGTCGTAGGCGAGCAAGCGACTCACCGGAAAACTGGGTTGGTAACCGTCTGAACACGTCAGCAGCACTTCATCGCGGCTACGCCATGTCTTGCCGTACACCGAGTCGAGCACCGCGTTGAGTGGAACCGCGGTAAACGTCGCAAAGTCTTCTTCATAGGGTTCGAACACGCGCAGTGCTTTACCGCCCGCAGTCGCCGCGACCTCAGCAAGCGAGCGCGTAGCCTGTACGTCCCCCGCCAACCGAAACGTCAAAACGTCGGACGCGACAGCACGCTCAGCAGTCGCGGGCACTGGAGCGAGCGCCCCCCACCAAACTGCCAACAAGACGAGCAAGCTCGACCGCGCGCAGAGGCTACGCGTCGTCGGCCAGGGTTCCAAGGGCGAACTCCGTGTGGGTGACCGAGTTCGGACTGAGCGGCCCGCGAGCGCACATGCACAAATGCTGTCCGCGCGCGGTCACGCGAACCCCGCGTGCATGTCCGTGGTCCATCATCGTGTGCGCGACCTCGCGCACGAGGTCTTCTTGAATCTGAAACCTGCGCGCGTATGCGTCGACGAGTCGGGGCAGCTTGCCCAAACCCAAAATGCGGTCACCCGGTACGTAGGCGAGATCGACTTCCCCAAAGAACGGCAGAAAATGATGGGCGCAGATCGAGTGAAAGCCGATGTCTCGCACTTCGACGAGCCCTGGTTTTTCTTCCGGCTCGAGCATGCGCGTGGTCTTCAAGATCGTACTCGGGTCGAGGCGATAGCCCGCCAGCAGTTCCTTGAATGCACGAGAGATCCGATCGTCCGCCCCTTCTTCTTCGAACCATGCGAGTGCGCGGTGATCGTCGATCACTTGGGCTTTCAGCCAGTCGGCCAGCTTCATTTACTTCTCCAATTCAACTTCACTGTGGCTGCGATTAAGCCAACCACGATTGTTACAACTACGATTGTTAAAACTACGATTGAGCGACGCTTTCTCTACGTACAGCTCGGCTTTTTGAATTACGGGGCAACACGATGTGCTTCTTGATCTGTGCGTGGATGCGTGCCGGTCAGTCGACCCACTCCCACTTCGAGAGCGCGCCAGAACCCGATCGCGTCCAAGGGCCGGTTGAGCCAGCCAGTCGAAATACAATAGCCGCGCATATGAGGAGCGCGATGGTGTCCAGCGTGTTGAGCCCGCGATAAAATCAAATCCTTCCGCTGCAAAAACGCAACGACACGCGGTACATCCCGCGTGTGAGCCCAGTAGTGAAGCTGGTTGGCAATCGCGCTCGTCGTCACCAGACCCAAAAAGAAAGAAGCGATCACCACGCCACTGCCGGCCGACGGAAGTCCAGCCCCAACGATAAAATAGTCAAAGCCGAGAAACCCCAGGAAGGCGGCGATTGCTGCGCCGCCATTCACGTCGACCCAGTCGTGGTCGAGCATTGCCTTCGGCTTGTGGTGATGTTCGCGAAATGAATAGATAAGGTTCGACCCAAGCCAACGGGTCTTTTCGCTTCCCCACGAATCACACGCCCAATGAACGACGCCGGTAATCAAGTCTGCCAAGGCCACGCCGGCGATCAGTGCCGCGGTCGCGGGCAGGAACATCCAAACGTCGAGGGCTGCAAGGATGCGCCCCAGCAACACAAACCCCGAAATCACGCAGCCGACGATTCCGACGAAATAAAGGGCGCGCGCCCCGAGACTTGATTCGGACGCGGACTGGGAAGCGGTTTTTGTTGCTCGCAGATGCACAATCAAACGCTAGCGCGTGCGCGACAGACGGCCGCACCCTGGGGCTTCGGGCATTGCCAGTTGCATCGACACCCAACAGGGCGATGCTACACCGCGAACAAATCGAGCAATCGGAGAGGATAAAGCATGAAGACCGCCCTCAAACTCATCGCAGGGTTTCTTTTGATCCTGATCGTGATACTCGCGGTGAACACCGCGAATTTTAAATCGCGGCAAATTGAAGCCGAGTCCGCCGACGTTTCGGCCTTCGATTCCGGTGCCATCGCGGAACGACTGTCCCGTGCTCTCAAGCTGCACACCATCTCTCACAGTCTCGACGGTCCCATCGAAGCAGAAGCTTTCTTTGCACTTCACGCTCAACTCGCGAGCGACTATCCCCTCACACACAAAACTCTCGTGCGCGAAACCGTTTCGGACTACAGCCTTTTGTATACGTGGGAGGGAACCAAGCCCGCGTTGCCGGCTGCGTTGCTGCTCGCGCACCAGGACGTTGTTCCGGTTGAAACCGGAAGTGAAGACGCTTGGGAACAGCCCCCTTATTCCGGACACATCGACACAACCCATGTGTGGGGACGTGGCGCGATGGACGACAAGGGATCGCTCTTCTGCATCATGGAAGCGGTCGAAGGGCTGATCGCCCGCGGCTACCAACCCGAACGCACCGTTTTATTGGCCTTTGGTCACGACGAAGAACTCGGCGGCCCGCAAGGTGCAACCAAGATCGCGCAGTTGCTCGCAAGCCGTGGAATCAAGGCCGAATACGTTCTCGACGAAGGTGGGGCGGTTACCAAGGGCACGCTCTCGATGTTGGATGCCCCCGTCGCCGTGATTGGGATTGCGGAAAAGGGATCTGTCTCCATCGATCTCGTGGTCGAAACCCTTGGCGGTCATTCGTCCATGCCGCCGCGGCAGACCGGCATCGGCATTTTGTCCGCCGCCATCGCGACCCTCGAAGCCAATCCCGTACCCGGCGGGATCGCCGGCCCGGTAGAACTCATGTTCGATCACATTGGCCCAGAGCTCGACTTCCCACTTAACATGGTCATGGCCAACCTCTGGCTGTTTCGCCCCTTGCTCGAGCGTGTTTTCGCAAGCGACCCCAGCATGGATGCGATGCAACGGACCACCACCGCGGCCACGATCATTAACGGCGGAGTCAAAACGAATGTCTTGCCAAGTCGCGTGAAGGCGACCGTCAATTTCCGCATTTTGCCCGGCGACACCCATGACTCGGTATTCGAACACGTGGTCGGCACTATCGCGGACGATCGCATTCAGGTCACGAAACGCCGTGAATCACGCAACCCGAGCCCGGTCTCGCCCGTTGACTCCCTGGGCTTCAAGGCGATACAGAAAACCGTCCGAGACTATTTCCCGGCCGCGATCGTGACGCCCTACCTCGTGATGGGCGGAACCGATTCGCGCTACTACTCCGAGATCAGCACCAATCTCTATCGCTTCGCTCCTTTCCTCTACAACAACGAAGATCGTGAGCGCATTCACGGCACAAATGAACGCATCGCGATCGACACCCTTGGCCGCGCGGCCGGTTTCTATACCCGAGTCATCGAATTGACCACGGCACCCGGCGCTGCGAACTCGCTGTAGTCCCACGGCACGGCTACAGCCACGCTGCAACAAAGCACTTCCCCGGCGCCCCCATTCGTTTTCGACACTGAGAGCGAGCGGCGCGTCTGTTGATCCTGGCATCCGAGCAGACAGTCCCAGACCGCCGTGAGACGATACTTCTGGCGTCGTGCGCGTTTGTGCGCGCATCAACATTGGAAGTTTTCATGGTCCGACTTACGCCATTTGGGGTGACACGCTCTCGCGTTCAATCGCTTGCCACGCTGGCACGCGTGTCATGGTTTTCGAACGGGTCTGTATCTTGTACCCACGACACGACGAATCGGGCTAGACCGTGTTCGGCGAGACGCGCGATCGCCTTTTCCGAAAACGATTACGTTGCAAAGAACAATGGGCATCAGCCCCGAAGCCACGGTCGCCGGCGACCTCGTCTTTGTCGAAATTACCGATGCACGCATCGTCTGACCGGGCCAAGGTCACAAACCTCGGCCTCGACGCGGCAACCGTGCCGGACGCCCGTCCGTAACAGCCGCGCACATGATCCCTCGCGCCGAACAAGCATTTTTTCGTTCGCCTTGAACTGGCGTACCCGGGTATGAGAGAATACGCGTCTGCCGAGGAGACGAACCGATGACAACCATTACGAAATTCGCAGAACTTACCCCCGACAAACCCGCGATCATTTACGGCGACGCAGAGTTCGTGCAGACCTACGCCGAACTCGAACGCAGCAGTCGGCACGTTGCGCGAGCGCTGCTCGACTTGGGACTCGAACCCGGTGACTGCGTCGCGGTCGTCATGGGCAACGACAATCAGTTCTTCGACATTTTTTGGGCGTGCCACCGCATTGGGCTTTACTTCACCCCCGTCAGTTGGCATTTGCAGGTCGACGAAATCGAATACATCGTCGACAACTGTGATGCGAAGGTTGTCATCGCGAACGCCCGCTTCGGCGAGGTCATCCGCAAGGCGACGGCCTCGAACTCTCGCCTCGTCGGAAAGATCGCACTCGAAGGCTCGATCGAAGGCTTCTTCGACATGAGCGATTGGCTCGACGCCGCCGATCCCAACGGCGACCTCGGCGAAGAACTCGAAGGTTCGGTCATGCTCTATTCGTCCGGGACCACCGGGCGTCCAAAAGGGGTTCGCCGTAAACTCGAGCGCGTTCCCGCCGGCGACCCCCTCACCAACATCGCCGCAATCGGCCTCTCTGGGCTTTTCGGCATGACGCCAGACGATCGATACCTATGCCCCGCGCCGCTCTACCATGCGGCACCGATCAACTTCACCTCGGGTCAACATCGCATTGGCGCGACAACCGTGATCATGCGGCAGTTCGACGCGGAAGAAGCCATTCGGTTGATCGACGCCCACAAGATCACCACGTCCCAGTGGGTGCCCACGCACTTCAGACGCTTGGTTCGACTCCCTGAAGAGATCAAGCAGCGCTACGACGTGTCGAGCATGCGTGTCGCGATCCACGCTGCCGCGCCCTGCCCGATCCCACTCAAAGAGCAAATGATCGATTGGTGGGGCGACGCCATTATCGAATACTACGCCGGCACCGAGGGAGGCGGCACGTTGGTGCGGGCCGCAGACTGGATGGAGCACAAGGGCAGCGTCGGACAGCATTGGTCGGGCGGCACCGTGCACATTTTGAATGAAGACGGCAGCCCCGTTTCGGCGCCGAAAGTCGAAGGGGATATCTATTTCGAAGCCCCCGACCAGCAAGAGCAGCGCTTCAGCTACCACAAAGATTCCGAAAAGACCCAAAGCACGTACCGCGACAATCTCTATACCTTGGGCGACGTCGGCTACCTCGACGAAGATGGATTTCTCTTCCTCACCGACCGCCAGTCTCACATGATCATTTCAGGCGGCGTGAACATCTACCCGCAAGAAACGGAAGACCTGCTCATCATGCATCCAAAGGTGGACGACGTTGCGATCATCGGCGTTCCGAACGAAGAGATGGGTGAAGAGGTCAAGGCGGTCGTCGTCCCCGTAGACGGCAACGAGGCTGGCCCAGCCCTCGCCCAGGAACTAATAGACTATTGCCGTGAAGGCATCGCGCACTTCAAATGTCCGCGCAGCGTCGACTTCGTGTTGGAATTGCCGCGAACCGAAACCGGCAAGATGGCGAAGCGAAAGTTACGCGACACCTATTGGGCGAATCAGGGCGACCAACGAATTTAGGCTCGGTGCCGAGCTAACGGCGCGCTGGCGGCATTTGGTTTGCGCCGCGGGCCTTCGTTCCGAATCGCCTAACTTCGAATTGCCTGGCGTAGACCGTGTCCCCGTCCCGCACTTGCTGCTCGGTCACATTCACCATGAAGCGGCGCTCGTCGACGCGCACTTTGTAGGGACCGAGTGACTCCACGCGACCGGTCAAGTGCGCGCTTCGCAGTTCGACCGGGTTGGCGTACGGAACGCGAATGCGAATGCGTCCCGCATCGTTCGCCTTGGCCGCACCACGCCACAGAAACCGCCGCCCCGCGGGCGTCTTGAGCGGCAATTCCACCGTCATCTGTCGGGCCGGCTCCGACTGCAACTCGATGACGGCCCCCGGTACAAATTCGAACAGCTTGTAGGGAGCGAAGTGCTCCTCATCGTCACCGAACATGCTCGACATCCCGATGCCGCCTACGGGTCCCTCGGTCAGCAGCCGAAAACGTCCGAGCTGCCGGACTCCGTCATGAAACCCGCCGTCGTTTTCATGCAGCCGTACCAACATTGACGTCTTGTGGCGTGCCAAGGAATCGGCAGCGGTCGCAACGTAACGCGCCGACAGGGTTTCCATCAACCGTTCTGCACGACGCTCATGCTTGCTGTCCATGAACCGCATGAGGGCATCGAAATTTTCCTGGCCGATGTAGGGGCCAAAAGGATCGGCCGGCGTCGCACGTTGTCCCGAGTAGTGAAGCGCATGGCCCAACGCGATGTGAGCGACGATTCCGTAGGCCGGCCGTTTCGACGCCCCGGGCGCGCAGCGACCTTCATCGTCCGTCGCTTCGGCGACCAACTTTGCAAAGCGCATCTGACTCCCAGGGATCGACAACAGCGCGGTATCGATTTCGTCGAGATCCCCTTGGATGCCGTGCATCGCGAGCCCAACGAGCGGTGCGTAAAACCCGCTGATGGTGGGCGCCAGAAGTGCCGACGCAAGGATCGTCACGATGACACTCTGCCGACCCGCAAAAAACCCGCGCGCTTCAATTTTCCTGGCCACTTCAAAAAGAATCAACGCAAAGCCGACACAGCCCGCCGGCGCAAAGTCGTACGCATAGCGAACCTGCCCGAAGGCGAGGTAGGCGAACAGCAGCGTCCAACCCGCGAGAAACCAGCCGACGAAGTCTTTGTTGGAACTACGAGCCAAGCGGAGAAACGCCAGAGGAACCAGGGGGAGCAGATAAACAAATGCGCCCATGCGCGCATGTGCGACGGACAGGCGATACGCGCCTTCTCCCCAAAAGATCGGAAGCTGTTCGACGACGGTTTCGGTATAGCCGTCGCTCGCATCTAAAAACTGCAAACCTGCTTGCAGCCCCGTAAATACGCCGGGAAGCAGGAGCGCGATTCCCGCCACAGGAACAGCCAACAGGACGAGTCGCACCAGGCCGCCCGTCGAATCACTTCTCGGATCGTGCTTGGCCAAGGTTCCGTTCGCAAAACACAGTACGGCGTAGCACCCATAGAGAAGAACATGAAGCTTCGACAATTCAACCGCGGCAAAGGGCCCCGCCGCGCCATCCCCCATCCAAGCCACAATGGGCAAGACCAGCAGGGTGCTCGCCAGCGCGCTCAGTCCAAGCGCCCGCGACAGCCGCGCATTCCCGAGCGAACTCGCGACCCAAATCAATACCGCGTCGCCGGGAAGCAAATACAAAAGACTTCCCGTCCATGTCAGCATCATTGCCGCCCGAAGCAGCGCGAGCAGCATCATCGCCGTGGCGAGGTCCCCAGGCCGGCCGGCCGCGATCTGCAGAACACGCGTGAAACACAAGACGAGACAACTGCCTAGCAGGCCCGCGAGTGCATGATGGTCGAAGTTCCCCAGCTGTCCGTAGTTGATGCAGATCGGAATCAGGGCATAGAGGGCAGCCGCGATGAGGCCGACTCGCACAGATGCGACACAGCGCCCCAACGCCACAATCGGGAAGACCGAGAGCGAGGCGAGAAATACGGGAACCCACGCGGCGACTCTCTCGAACGTCGCAACGTCACTCCCAAAAAGCCTTGCAACCCCGGCAGTCGTCCAGTCGAGCAGCGGAGGATGAGGAATGCGAGCGCCGTCGGGATAGTTGATGCACGGGTCAAAGCGCAGCAAGTCGGGGAATTCCAGGAAGCTATAGAGCGCGCGACGCGCGTGGTAAAAGGCGTCGCCCACCGCGAATACCACCTCGCCATCCGGCAACAGGACTCGCTCGAAGTCGAGACTTCTGGCGACAAACGCGGCTACGAACACCGCGAGCAGGCCGATCTGCTCCCGCCGACTGAGTGGCCTGCCCTGCAAGTCCAAATTCATAGCCGGGAAGATAGGCCCGAGCCCAGCAATTCCAACATTCGACTTCTCATTGATTCGTAGACATATTGCCGACGGACATTGCCGAGATCCAAGCCGCCCCGCGGCGGCGGTGCTAAACCCTGTGCGTGATCACGATCCTCGACTACGGAGCTGGCAATTTGCGCAGCGTGCAGCGCGCGTGCCGTGCGCTTGGAATGGACTCGACCGTGGTGCAGACCCCCGAAGGCTTGCGCGACGCCGAACGCATCATCTTTCCCGGCGTGGGCGCGGCACCTGCCGCAATGAACAACCTGAATCGCCTGGGTGTGGTCGACGCCCTCGTCGAAGCCGTTCGATCGGGAGTCCCCACCCTCGGCATCTGCGTGGGTGCCCAGGTCGCCCTCGACCGCTCAGACGAAGGAGACGTCCAGTGCATCGGACTGATTGCTGGGGACACGCGGCTTTTTGATCTCCCAGATCCAGCGCTCAAGGTGCCCCACATTGGTTGGAACGAGGTTCGCGTGGTGCGCCCGCACCCGCTGCTCGAGGGCCTGAAGCAAGGCGACGAGTTCTACTTCGTTCATTCCTATTTTCTCGATCCAAAAAACTCGGACCACGTCTACAGCACGACCGACTACGGCTCCAACTTCGCGTCCTCGATCGGCCAAGACAATTTCTTCGCAACTCAATTCCACCCGGAAAAAAGCGGGCGTTTCGGTCTTGACCTGCTCAAGCGCTTTGCCACATGGGAGGGCACACCATGTTGAGCAAGCGTGTGGTGTCCTGCTTCGACGTGCGCGACGGCAAGCTCGTCAAGAGTGTCAAGTTTGTCGACACCAAAGAAATCGGCGAGGTCCTGGGGCGCGCCAAGGAATACTACGACGACGGTCTCGACGAACTCGTGATGTACGACATCACCGCGTCGAGCGATCACCGCAACATCATGCTCGATACGGTTGAAACCATCGCGAGTGAAATATTTATTCCGTTTTCAGTCGGTGGCGGCATTCGTTCGGTCGAAGATGCGACGTCATTGCGTTGGGCCGGAGCGGAAAAGATCAACGTGAACACAGCGGCCGTCGAGCGACCCGAGTTGATTGCCGAAATCTCGCACGCGGTGGGCGCGCAAAGTACGATTCTGTCGATCGACGTCCTGCGCGTGCCGGGTGACCCGCGCTTTCCTTCCGGCTTCGAGATCGTGACCCACGGCGGCCGCAATCACACCGGACGCGATGCAATCGCGTGGTCCCGCGAGGGAGAACGACTCGGCGCCGGCGAACTGGTTGTGAATTCCATCGACGCGGACGGCACCAAGGATGGCTACGACATCGAACTCACCCGCGCGGTCGCCGAAGCCGTCGGGGTTCCCGTCATTGCGTCGGGGGGTGCAGGCAAACCTGAACACCTTTACGAGGTCCTCACGGAAGGGGGCGCAGACGCGGCCCTGATTGCCTCGATGGTCCACTACGGAGAATACAAGGTCAGCGAACTCAAGCGCTATCTCGACGGTCGGGGCATCAAGATGAGGATGAACTACTGAATTGGCAAACCAAGCTGTAATTTGAGATCGTGCTGCCTCAGGCGATTCGACGGCTGCACAACAAATCAAATCCTCGAGCTCGCGCGCTCCATTCCCAGTTTAGACTTCGAGTTCGGAAATCGTTCCGTAAAGGATGGATAAAAAATGGCAAGCAGCAGCATGAAACCTGGGGTCGTTACCGGCGAGCGATATCGGGACTTTGTCTCCGCGGCCAAAGAAGGCGGCTATGCGCTCCCCGCGGTGAACGTCACCAGTACGTCTACCTTGAACTGCGCGCTCGAAGCCGCCTCGAAGTCACAGTCGGACATCATTGTTCAGCTCAGCAACGGCGGTGCTCAATTTTACGCCGGCAAAGGCATTCAAGAGTCGTTCACCGCGAAGGTTCTCGGGGCCGTTTCCGCAGCGCGACACATTCACTTGCTGGCCGAACACTACGGCGTCTGCGCAGTCCTCCATACAGACCACGCGAACCGCGAACTCATCCCTTGGGTGGAGGCCTTGATCGAACACGGAGAATCCTTTCACAAAGAAACCGGCGGCCCGCTCTACAGCTCTCATATGATCGACCTCTCGGCAGACGACATCGAATTCAACTTGTCGGAATGCGAGCGCCTGCTGACCCGCATGGCCAAAGTCGACATGAGCATTGAGATCGAACTCGGGGTAACCGGGGGCGAAGAAGACGGCGTGGGCGTCGACATCGACGAGAGTGCGGACAATTCGAAACTTTACACCCAACCCGAAGACGTCTTGCAGGCCTATGAACGCTTGAGCCCGCTCGGACATTTTTCGGTCGCCGCATCATTTGGAAATGTTCACGGGGTTTACAAGCCGGGCAACGTCAAGCTTCGACCCGAGATCCTAAAGAACAGTCAGGCGCTCATCGTCGAAAAGCTTGGCGCAACCTCGAACCCGCTGAACCTCGTTTTTCATGGCGGGTCGGGTTCCGAGAAAGAGAAGATCACCGAAGCCGTCGGCTACGGCGTCTTCAAAATGAACATCGACACCGACACTCAGTTTGCGTACTCCGCCCCGATCAAGAAGTACGTCGAGACGAACAGGCGCGCATTCGAGCATCAAATCGATCCGGACGATGGCACGCCGTACAAAAAGCTCTACGACCCACGCAACTGGACGCGTGCCTGCGAAGACAACATGGCGGAACGCCTGATCGAAGCTTTCAAGGACCTGGGTTCGTACGGCAAATCCATCGCGAGTCGCTAGTCGCGAATTCTTGATCATCACCTTTGCGGTAAGGCCGACGTTCCGTTCGACAGCTGCCCTTATTCTCGAAACCCGAAAAGAGATCCACGATGTTCCCTTATCTCCAGGACCGTCACGTTGCGCGCGTCGGTTTATCTGCCGCGCTAGCGCTTTTATTCTTGCTCGGCACGGGAGGCGCCGTTCACGCAGAAGAGCCCGTAGAGGACGAACCCACCGAACGCATCACAATCATTGGGACGCGCGCGGAAAAAAGCTGGCTCGAAACGCCTGCAAGCGTATCGGTTGTTCATGAAGAAAAGATTCAGCGCGCTCAGCTTCAGCTGACCCTTGGTGAGTCCATCGGAAACTTGCCTGGTGTCTTCGTGCAGAATCGATCGAACTTCTCCCAAGACGCGCGCATTTCAATCCGCGGGTTTGGCGCGCGCACGCCCTTCGGCATTCGCGGGATCAAGCTCATTGTCGACGGCATCCCGCTTACCCTCCCCGATGGCCAAGGCCAAGTCGATAGCCTCGATTTCTCGACGGCAGAACGCATCGAAGTCCTGCGCGGCCCTGCCGCTTCACTGTATGGAAGTGCGGCGGGTGGCGTGATCGCCATCACGAGCAAACGTGGCACCGTGGATTCATACACCCGCGCACGCGCAAACGTCGGCTCCTATGGGTTTCGCAGTTACCAGGGGCAAGCCGCGGGGAGCGTCGACGACTGGAGCTATTCGATCGGGCTCTCCCACAGTGAGCTCGACGGCTATCGCGATCACAGCGATGCAAAAAACGACGCCCTCCTCAACGTGAAGTTCCACGTCGACATCGACGAGCAAACCAAAATGACGATGCTCGTCAATCACGTGGACGCTCCCAAGGCCAATGATCCAGGCGGCCTGACCGCCGAAGAACTAAAGGCGGACCGCCGCGGCGCGAACCCTCGCAACGTCGACATGAAGAGCGGTGAAGCGCTCGAAAACACCACCCTTGGGATGGTTCTCAAACACGCCTTCAACGAACAGCACGAGACGACCCTCACAAACTATTACACCTGGCGTGACTTTGATGGCCGTATCCCCTCGACGAGCCGTGGTCGCATCGACATCGACCGATTCTTTCTTGGCGGCAGCGCGAAGCACGTTTACACGGACACGCTATTCGGCTTCGACAATCGCCTGACGACCGGCATCGAAGCCGGCGAACAGTCCGACGCCCGCGAGCAGCGCGCGATCGACCGAACGACGGGCGCCGTTGGAGCGCTCGCCCTTTCAGAAGTTCAAACGGTGACGACCCTCGGCGCATTTATCCAGAACGAGGTCCAGGTGGTGCCCAACGTCGAAGTCTCGGCCTCCATGAGATACGACTGGGTTCGGTTCGACACAAACGACAACTTCAGCAGCAATGGCGACGACTCCGACAACCGAAACTTCAAAGAATGGAGCTTTGCCGGCACCGTACTCTGGAGCCCTTGCCTCCTCGCGAACCCGTTCTTCCGTATTGCGACTGCGTTCGAAACGCCAACGACCACTTCGTTCGCCAACCCCGCTCCGAACGGCGGGGGTTTCAACCCAGACCTCGATGCGCAGACGTCGGTCCACTACGAACTGGGTAGCAAGGGTGTCTTGGCAGACCGCCTTCACTACGAGGCCAGCGTCTTCTACATCCGTGTGAAAGACGAACTCCTGCCCTACACCCAGAACTTCACGACATTCTACGAAAACGCAAGTAGCTCGAATCGAATCGGTTTTGAGCTGGGTCTTCAAGCACAGCTTCATCGCGACCTGTCGGCCGCGCTCAGCTACACCCATTCGAATTTCGAGTTCGACAAATTCACCGATGGCAATGACAACCGCTTCAACGGCAAGCGGATCCCCGGTGTACCCGAAAACGTTGTGAGCGTTGAAATTGACTACCAAAGCGTGCTCGGCCCATTCGCCAATTTCGAAGTTCAGTACGTCGACGAACGCGATGCCGACAATGGAAACACGGCCAAGGCCAAGGATTACGTCGTGGCAAACCTACGGGCGGGCTACAGCCAAGACTTCCGCGACTTCACCCTGACCGCTTTCGGTGGAATCAACAACCTCACTGGCCAGAACTACATCGACAACCTGCGAATCAACGACAACAACGCGCGCTTCTTCGAGCCCGCCGCCGGCCGCAACTACCACGGCGGCGCGTCAGTCTCGTACCACTTCTAGCAGGTCGCCCGGGTGCCCCGAACGACGGGTCAGAACTGCTCGATCGTCGGCAGCTCACCAATGAGCGGCGCGAGATAGGTTCTAAAACTCGGATCGATATCGCAGTCGTCCACGAGGTATTCGAGTGGAAGCGTGCGGGTCTTGCCTGCGACATCACTCAGCTCGACCCTTTCGTACTTCACCTCGTAGGGCGAGTCGCTGACGCGCTGAATCGCGATTGAACCATTCTCTACGCCCTGCACCGCCAGGTCTGCGGCGACGCGCGCCGAGGCCCGTGCCTCGCGCTGGTCGACTTCGCTCACGCATCCCGCGAACGACCGTTGCAAGTAGCCGAAGGTATCGGCGCGAACACGAAGTTTTTGGCCCAGGCGCTCCTTCAACAACGCGACGAGATAGTCGCCAAGCGCGCCCGTTCCCGATAACTGCACGTTGCCGTGCGCGTCGGTTTCAACGTTCTCCGCGAGCTTTGCAGTGATCGACTCCCCACTGCTGTCGTGGATCCCTTCGGATATGGCCACGATGCAGCGACCGTGCTTCGCGTAGACTCGGTCTACGTCGACTGTGAACTTGTCGAGATCGAACGCGACTTCGGGCACGTAGATCAGGTGCGGACCGTCGCCATCCCGAGTGCGCGCCATCATGCTTGCCGCGGTCAAGAACCCGGCATGCCTGCCCATGATAATGTCGAGCTTGATGCCAGGCAGCGCGGCATTGTCGAGTTGGTCTCCCATGAATGCCTGAGCAACAAAGCGCGCGGCGGACGGAAAGCCCGGGGTGTGGTCGTTGCATTCGAGATCGTTGTCGATGGTCTTTGGAATATGGAAGGCCCGAAGGTCGTATCCGTCTTGTCGCGCCATCTCGTTTACGATGCGCGCGGTATCCGAGCTGTCGTTGCCACCAATGTAAAAAAAGTATCGGACGTCGTTTTCGGCGAATCGATCGAAGATTTTTTTGCAATAGGCTTCGTCGGGTTTGTCGCGACTGCTCCCCAAACCGGACGACGGCGTGTTGGCGATCCGGTCTAGGCGGTCCTGTGGGATATCGGTCAGATCAATGAAGTCGTTGTTCACGATGCCGCGCACGGCATGATGCGCGCCGAGGATCTTGCCAACCGCATCGCAACCCCGAAGCCCTTCGATGCAGCCCACGAGGCTTTGATTGATGACTGCGGTCGGTCCACCCGACTGCCCGATGACGGCGTTTCCGGCCAGTGTCTTGGTCATGAAAGCTCGATCTCTCTTCGGTTGAATTTGAATGATAGAAACATACGTGACTGTCATCACGTCGTCTATCCACCACTCCGGGCGCACGCGTCACGCTGCTCCGCCTACAGGTGTCGAAGCTTCTATCGAGACTTCGGCGTTGCGTGATAGTCTTTGCGGTTGTCGCATCATTCTTGTCTCGAAAGCGCACACCTACTGGCATCGCACGATCACCGAGAATTTGCATGAATATGGCTTTCTGCTCGCAATCGAAGTCCCTAGAACCGCGTCGTCTGAATCGAAGACTGCGTTGATCGATCCGCTCTCGTTCGGAATGGGTGCAGCCTCGCTAATTGCCCTTGGGCTCCTAGGCGCGTGCCTGCGTCCCGACGCCATCGTCGCAGCCCCGAAACTCGTCATCGCAGTGGCCGGGATGATCAGCATTGGCGCACTTGCGGCACTCATCGAAGTTTCGCCATTGGGCCTTACCATCGATGTTGACCCGGCGAGCGAGCCCCTCATCGACCCCCTTGACCCCGGGATCCCCATCTACCGCCAGGCCACCGCGGACTTTGGCAATGACGATGTCTTTGTGGTGGTGATGGAAACCGAACGCACCTTCGCCCGGGACAACCTCGAAGCGCTGCACCGGTTAACCCACCAGTTACGTGGCCTCCCCGGTGTCGCTTCGGTTCAAAGCCTGGCCCGAGTGCTCTCGATTCGCTTCGTCGCGAGCGAGGACATGGTTCGGGTCGACAATTTCATGGACCGCGTCCCTGAAGACGAAGCTTCGATCGCGGCACTCGAAAAACGCGCGCTCGCCGACCCGCTCTACCGCAAGACACTCATCTCAGGCGATGGCCGCGCGTCGGCGATCAATCTCACCTTCCGCCCAATGACCGACGCCGAATTCGTACACCTCGACCTCGACGGCAAGATCGCAGCGTTGCTCGATGCAGAGACCCGAGACGGACGACGCTTTTACGTCGCCGGTCGCCCACACGTGCGCGCCCAGGCGTATCACACCATGGTGGGTGACTTGGTTCGGCTGATCCCGGTCGCCGTCGGCGTCGCGGCGCTCACGATGTGGTTGATGACCGGTTCGATCTTCGGCGTTTTGATCCCGCTCACCTCATGCGTGATGTCGACGCTCTGGGTCTTCGGTGCCATGGCGGCCATGGGAATCGACGTCAACCTCATCACCCTGGTGCTCGGCTCGATGATGATCTGCATCGGCAGCGTATACGGCGTTCACGTCTATGCACGATTCGAAGTGCATGCTGCAAATACAAGCGGGGACGACCCTCCCGCCCTCGCCTGCCTCCGCTACGCGCGGACCCCCGTCTTGATGGCGGGACTCACGACGTGCATCGGCTTTGCAGCGTTGCTCTTGGCGGAGATCCCGGCAACCAACGAACTCGGGTGGTTTTCGATCTTGGGCGTGGCGTCGGTGACATTGCTATCGCTCACCTTTGTTCCGAGCGCGATGTCGCTGATTCCTCTGCCGCTACACAAGAGTGCCGAAATCGATGGCACGGCGGCAAGCCGCTGGTTCAACATTCGGCTCGCACGAATCCTCGCGACGTTCGAACACCTTGCCGTCAACCGTTCCTCGTTGGTGCTGAGCTTCTGGGCTGTCGCGACGGTGATCGCGATCGCCACGATCCCGCGAATCACCATCGACACTGACGTCATTACGTTCTTCAAACAAGATTCGAAAGTGCGAACGGACTTTGCCGCCGTCAATGATCTCATCACCGGTACCGTGCCGATCTACGTCATGGTCAAAGGCCCCGCTGAGGGCACCTTCCGAGAGCCCGATCATCTGCGCATGATCGAACGGTTGCAGCGACGCCTCGAAGACCTGCCGGGGGTTCAACAGGTCTTGAGCTCGGTGGACTTCGTCAAGCTTTCAACCAGCGCGATGGAGGGCAAGCCACAGAGTGAAGGACAAATCCCCGATTCACGTGCGGCAGTCGCAGAGGCCACCTTCATTCTGCCAAAGAGTGAGCTTCGTCGGTTTACGACTTCGAACCACAGCCGTGTCAATTTGATTGTGCGCACCGGGCGTGCCGGGTCAGCAGCCATTCGAAGTCTCGAGGCCGACATTCGGCAAGCGCTACTCGACGCCGACCTCCCGCCAGTGTTCGCAACGGCGGTGAGCGGCAACGCGGTGTTGCTCAATCGCAGTGCCGACGGCATCGCGCAAAACCAAGCCACCCAGGTAGGGTTCGCCGCACTCGCGATTTTTATCCTGATCTGCGCAACCTTTCGTTCGGTTCGAGTAGCCCTTATTGCAATGGTACCCAACATCACGCCAGTATTGATCTTTTTCGGCACGCTCGGAACCGGGATCGCACCGCTCTCTCTGCCGACGAGTTTGATCGGCAGCATCGCACTCGGCATCGCGATCGACGACACGATGCACTTTCTCGTCGCGTATCAGGCACAAAAAAAGCTTGGACGCGACGCCAAGCAAGCGGCTCGCCACTGCATCCAAAACGTGGGCCGCCCCATCGTGCTCACCAGCATCATGTTGGTCGTAGGCTTTTCGATGATCCTGATCTCGGGCTTCGCGACCTTACAGGAGTTTGGAATCTTGACCGCCTTCACCATGGGGGTCTGCCTCGTGACAGACCTACTGCTATTGCCCGCGATGTTGGTTCGACTCGACCGCTAGCAGTGCTCCCCCGTCTCGACGGCCAGCACTGCTGGCTTGCTAGGTTGACCTTCGATCAATCCGTCGATCCGAAAACCCGCGCACTGGACTCGGTCCGGAGTTCTTTCGCACCCTGCGAGCGTGGTCCCCATCTCACCGACCTTGCGAAAGCCTGCGCACACTAAAGAACATGGGTGAAAAGTTCGGGTGCGCATCCAACTCGAGCACCGTGGACTTTGACTTCGTCCGCTGCAGCAGATCTTTCATCTGCGAGCGCCTTGCCACCCAGGTCGTGTGAAAGACTTCGATCGAGTCGACCTCGACGGTCATCTCTTTGATTTCTACGGCGTACTCATCCCAATAGCGGATGCGCACCGGCACATAGTGCTCCTGCTCGACGTAACTAACACTGCGATGCGCAACGGATGATCGCGCATCTGTCACGATCGCCTCG
>JASDVE010000223.1:0-8207 GCA_041891195.1 Myxococcota bacterium
GTCTTTACGCAGACTTACCCATTCTGTAACTTTCCCAGTACGGCAGTTTCCCCGCCCGCGTCAAACCCCGTGAATTCAACGGGAAACTTAGCGGCCAAACGCTCGCGACTTCTCTGCCACATCAACCGAAATTTTCAATCGACCGCGCTACCGCTGCGCGACGATTGTGTTCAGACAACTGCAGAGCAACACGGAACAAGACCGCACGACTCCGAAGAACATCGGAACGGAAACGGTTCAACGAACCGCAGCACGAACCCAGTATTCACAACGCATTAGAAGCCGAGTTAGAAGCCTTCCCCCCTATCGCGCAGCAAACGCGCGAAACGCCGGATGGACTCTCGAACCTCAAGCACAGCAAGTACAGGGGATCACCCGAGCGTGACCTACGATGCAAGTTCCATTGAAGTCCTAGAAGGACTTGAACCCGTTCGAAAACGACCGGCCATGTATATCGGAACTACGGGTCCGGCTGGTCTACATCACCTCGTCTATGAAATCGTAGACAACTCGATCGACGAGGCGCTCGCTGGCTACTGCGGGCTTATCGAAATCGAAATCCGCGAAGACGGAAGCATCAGGGTTCGAGATGATGGCCGGGGCATTCCTGTCGACCAGCATCCTGTTGAAAACAGGTCGGCTGCCGAAGTTGTCCTCACCACACTTCACGCCGGCGGTAAGTTCGACGAAAACAGTTACAAGGTTTCTGGCGGCCTGCACGGCGTTGGGATTTCGGTTGTGAATGCTTTGTCGACGCACTTGGAAGTATCAATCCGTCGCAGCGGCCGGACGTGGGAACAGCATTACGAACGCGGTGTTCCAATGGCGCCACTCGTCGACGTTGGCGAAGCCAGCGACACCGGCACGACAATCACATTTACTCCCGACACAGAGATCTTTCCTTCGGTTGAGTACTCGTTTGACATTTTGTCGAAACGCTTACGAGAGCTGTCATTCTTGAACGCCGGTGTCCGCATTAAGATCACGGACAAGCGCGACGATAAAGCCCACGACTTCTGTTACCAGGGTGGGATCCGCTCTTTCGTCGAACATTTGAACGTCAACAAAACTCCGCTCCACGAAGACGTCGTCTACATCGCAGGCGAAAAGCCCTTCAACGACCATGGGCGTGAAGTCCCGGTCGCCATTGAGATCGCACTCCAATACAACGATTCCTACAACGAGAACGTCTACTCGTTTGCGAACAACATCAACACCATCGAAGGCGGAACACACCTTGTTGGTTTCCGCACCGCACTGACGCGGACGATTAATCGCTACCTGGCGAATTCTGTGAAGGGCACAAAGAGCACCGCAGAATCGGTAAGCGGCGACGATCTGCGAGAAGGCCTCACTGCCGTTATTTCAGTGAAGCTTCCTCAGCCCGAGTTCGAAGGACAAACCAAAGCGAAGCTGGGCACGAGCGAGGTGCGCGGCATCGTCGAAGCCATCATGTATCAGGAACTCACGAACTTCCTGGAAGAGAACCCACGCGTCGCGAAGCCCATCGTGGCCAAGGTTGTCGACGCCGCGAAGGCGCGGGAAGCCGCGCGCAAAGCGCGAGACCTTGCACGGCGCAAAGGCGCCCTCGCAGACTTCAGTTTGCCGGGCAAGCTCGCAGACTGTCAGGAACGCGACCCTAAGGTCTGTGAGATCTTCATCGTCGAGGGCGACTCGGCTGGCGGTACCGCGAAGCAAGGTCGCGACCGCAAGACGCAAGCCATCCTTCCGATCCGCGGCAAGATTCTAAATGTCGAACGCGCGCGACTCGACCGCATGCTCGCAAGCGTAGAAATCCAAGCCATCATCGCGGCACTGGGCTGCGGCATCGGGCTTGACTTCAAAGCTGAAAAAGCGCGCTACCACAAAGTCGTCATCATGACGGACGCTGATGTCGACGGAAGCCACATCCGCACGTTGCTTTTGACTTTCTTCTATCGCCAAATGCGTGAGTTGATCGACCACGGCTATCTCTACATTGCGCAACCGCCTCTCTTTCGCGCGGTCCGAAACAAAAGGGTCACGTACCTCAAAGACGAACCGGGCCTCGAAACCTTTTTGCTTGATCACGCGCTTCAGAATGCAGTCGTCACCGCCGGCCCTGATTCGAACACAATCGAGGGCGAGCAGCTTGGCAAGTTGTTCGAAAAGGCCAGCGCGTTTCGCCGAGGACTCGAACGCTTCGCCGTTCGCATGCTCGACGAACGAGTTATTAATGCAGTTGTTCGTAGTGAGGTCCACAAGGAAGAGAACCTCGGCGACCCCGAAGTCCTGTTGACTCAAATTGCACCACGGATTCAGGCCGCGTTCTCTCGCATTGACTCCGAAGCAGACGAAATTCTCTTTACGACCGAAGGGGGCAACGGCGAAGGCGACGCACGACTCGTGGCCGCAACGCGTCGCGCGGGGATCGAGCATCGAATCGTACTCGACAGCGAGTTCTTTGAGTCCACCGACATGCGACGGCTCTGTCGCCTTCACGGCGAGATCAAAGAAGTTTCACCAGCTCCATACCGCCTTCAGCTCGAGAATGACGACAACCAAGAATTCGGCGGTGCTGACGAACTGCTGGGCGTCGTACTCGACATCGGCCGCAAGGGGATCTCGATCCAACGCTATAAGGGTCTCGGCGAAATGAACCCCGACCAGCTGGCCGAAACGACGATGAACGCCGACAACCGCATCTTGCGCCAAGTCCGTGTCGACGACGCGGTCGAAGCCGACGAAGTCTTTACCACCTTGATGGGTGACGTCGTCGAACCTCGCCGCAAGTTCATTGAAGACAACGCACTCAACGTCGAGAACCTCGACATCTAGCCGCCCTACTTCAATTACTAGAAAGCAGACCCCAGACTCCTAAACCGAACGCCATGCGCGCGGCGGTTAGCAAAGAGACCCGAGCGAGGATCCATTGAGCGACGATCCGCAAAATTTAGAACCCACGGACGACGGCGGAGAGCCGCCCGAAGACAACAACTCAACACCCATCAATATCGAAGACGAAGTCCGTAGTTCGTTCCTCGCGTATTCGATGTCGGTCATCATTAGTCGAGCCTTGCCGGACGTGCGCGATGGCTTGAAGCCCGTTCATCGCCGCATCCTCTACGCGATGAATCAAGAAGGCCTGCTCCCAAACCGGCGCTACTCGAAGTCCGCCGGTGTCGTTGGCGAAGTCCTCAAGCACTATCACCCTCACGGCGACTCCGCGGTCTATGACTCGATGGTCCGCATGGCGCAGGACTTTTCGCTTCGTTACCCGCTGGTCGACGGCCAGGGGAACTTCGGTTCAATCGACGGCGACCCTGCCGCCGCGTATCGCTACACCGAAGCCCGCCTCGCCTATCTCGCGCAAGAAATGCTGCGCGATATCGATCGCGAAACAGTCGACTTTCAACCGAACTTTGATGGACAGATGCTTGAGCCCATCGTTTTGCCTTCGCGCTTGCCGAACCTGCTCGCAAATGGTTCTTCGGGTATCGCGGTCGGCATGGCGACCAACATCCCACCGCACAACTTGAGTGAACTCTGCCGCGCGATTAAACACCAAGCACGCAATCCCAACTGCAATGTCGATGACATCCTGGCGATCATGCCGGGCCCCGACTTTCCGACGGGTGCTCAACTCTGCGGCACCGACGGTGTGCGGAGCTACTACCAAACCGGCCGCGGGCATCTCACGCTACGCGCGCAAGCCGATTTTGAAGAAACAAAGCGTGGCGAACGTATCGTCGTCACTGAAATCCCGTATCAGGTGAACAAGAGCGCCTTGCTCGAACGCATGGCCGACCTCGTTCGCGAAGGCCGCATTGAAGGCATCGTTGATCTGCGGGACGAGTCGAACCGTGAAGGCATGAGAATTGTTGTCGAGCTGCGACGCGATGCAAACCGTGACGTGATCCTCAATCAGCTGTTCAAGATGACGCCGCTCCAAACGACCTTCGGCGTGAACTTGCTCGCCCTTGTAAACGGTCGCCCGGAAACACTGCCGATCCAGCACTGCATGAATCACTTCCTCACCTTCCGTAAGGAAGTGGTGATCCGTCGCGCGATCTACGACCTCGCCCAGGCAGAGGCGCGTGCCCACATCCTCGAAGGTTTCGAGATCGCACTCGACAACCTCGACGAAATCATCGCGCTCATCCGCGCTTCGGCGAACGCCAACGAGGCGCGCGCTGAATTGATGACTCGCTTCGTGCTGACCGAGCGCCAGGCCCAAGCCATTCTCGAAATGCGCCTGCGAGCCCTCACTGCGCTCGAGCGCGATAAAATCTTGAACGAACTGCTCGCGCTTCGCGAAAAGATTGCGGACCTAAAGGCATTGCTCGCAAGTGATGAGCGTATCCTCGACGTCGTCATCGAAGAGATTGACGAAGTCGCAGAAAAATTCGGCGACGATCGACGCACCGAACTCACGGTTGCGGTCGACGGCATTTCCAACGAAGACCTGATCGTCGAAGAAGACATGGTCGTGACGCTTTCGCATCTCGGCTACATCAAGCGCAACCCCATTACCCAGTACCGCGCACAGCGGCGCGGCGGCAAGGGTGCGCGCGGCATGATGACCCGCGACGAAGACTTCGTGCAGCATCTCTTTGTGGCTTCTACGCACGCGTACGTCCTGTTCTTCACCAACAAGGGTCGCGTGCATTGGGTGAAGGTCCATGCCCTGCCGCAACTCGGCCGGGCTGCACGAGGCAAGGCGATCGTCAATGTCTTGCAACTGGCTGAAGGCGAAGTCGTGCAGACCATGCTCCCGGTGCGGAGCTTCAGTGACGACGACGTTTCGGGTCACTACATCTTGCTCTGCACCCGCAAAGGTCTGATCAAGAAGACTGCCCTCAACTCGTTCGCGAATCCGCGCAAAGCCGGCATCATCGCGATCAACCTGACCGACGGCGACGAACTGATCGCTGTGGGGCGCACGAACGGCGACAACGAAATCATTCTCGCGACCCGAGCGGGCAAATCGATTCGCTTCCCCGAAGACCAGGTTCGGCCGATGGGGAGAAGCGCTGCGGGTGTTCGGGGTGTTGCGCTCAACGATGAGGACAAAGTGGTCGGCATGGAAATCTTGTCGCCTGACGCCACCATTCTTACGGTCACCGAAAACGGCTACGGCAAGCGGACTCCGCTCGACAACTATCGCGTTCAGCGGCGTGGCGGACAGGGCATCATCGCGATCCGCACCAATGAGCGAAACGGGCAGGTCGTGGGGATCGCGCAAGTCGTCGAACGCGACGAGCTCATGTTGATCACCAACGGCGGCAAGGTTCTGCGCTGTCCCGTCAATTCGATTTCGACGATGGGCCGTGCAACGCAGGGTGTTCGCGTCATGAACCTCGACGAAGGAGAAGTCATCGTCTCCGTCGAACCGGTTGCGGATGCGGGCGTGGACCCGGATCTTGAAGCAGAAGGTTCGATCGACACCAGTGAAGCGGTCGACGCCGAGATCGTTGAAGAGACTGCTCCAGAAGCTTCTTTGCCCGAGACAGACTCCGACGAGAGTGAAGATTAGTTCGCGAGATGAACTCCGAGCCGAACGTCAAGTTCTCCCAGCGGCACAGAACTGTGCGGCGAGAGGTTGTCCTGGTAGAGGACGGCATCAAGGTGATGGTTCGAGCGCTTGGAGAAAAGACCGAATTCACAGTCCCGTATGAGTCCGTGTTACGTGACCCGATCGAGTTCACAGAAGACCGAACCAGGACCCCGATCTTCGCCGGCATTGCGTTTGCCTTGGGTCTCGTTGCGATCGTCAGTGGTACGTCGGGCCCCGAACCCGCCGACGTCGCGCTGAGCCTGATGGTGGGCGCGATCCTGCTCACACTTGCGGGTGCGGACCGGCTTCTGCAAAAAATTCCAAAAACGCAATTATTTCAAGTATCCGACAGCCAACCCGCGCTTGTGGTCAATGCCGACGCGCCGAACCGCATAGAGGTGGTGGAGTTTATGCAAGAGCTCAAAGGCCAGTCGGACAGGTATCTCGTAGAAACGTACGGCACAGCGGCGACTCGCGATTCAAAAGTCGGCCAGATCGAACGGCTCGCGCAACTAAAAGAACAAGGTGCGATTTCCGACGACGAATATGAAAACCTCAAGGGAGAGCTCGTGTGCGCGACACCGATCGACGACACCGGGCACGGCCAGTACCTCTGATCCATATCGACAGACCTAACAAAAACGCGAACTCCGAGGAGTACCAGATGAACTCCGATCGATCACGTGAACTACTTGAACGCGCACTCAAGACGATTCCCGGCGGCGTCAATTCACCGGTACGTGCGTACGGCTCGGTTGGCGGAACTCCGCGTTTTATTGAACACGGGAAGGGGGCGCGGGTTTTCGACGTCGATGGGAATGAGTACATCGACTACGTGGGTTCATGGGGCCCGTTGATCGTCGGCCATGCGAACCCTGCGGTGCTCAGCGCCGTGCGCGAAACCATGGAACGTGGAACGAGCTTCGGGGCGCCCACCGAAATCGAAATCGAACTCGCGGAAGAAATTTGCAAGATCGTCCCCAGTATCGAAAAGGTCCGGATGGTGAGTAGCGGCACCGAAGCCACGCTGAGTGCTATTCGACTTGCGCGGGGCGTCACCGGTCGCGATCGCATTTTGAAGTTCGACGGTTGTTATCACGGCCACTCCGATGGGCTCTTGGTCGGTGCGGGAAGTGGCGTCGCAACCCTCGGCATCCCCGGCTCGCCCGGTGTCCCCAAGGCAATGACCGAACTCACCGTCCAAGCCCCGTTCAACGATCTAGACGCCGTCGCGGAGGCTTTCAAGCAGTGGGGGGACGATCTGGCGTGCGTGATCGTCGAGCCGATCGCGGGAAATATGGGTTTTGTCGCCCCGCAGCCCGGCTTTTTGGAAGGACTTCGCTCGCTGTGCAGCGAGCACGGCGCGATTTTGATCTTCGACGAGGTGATGACCGGTTTTCGGGTACACCCGGGATGCGCGCAGGCGCACTATGGGGTCACGCCTGACATCACGTGCCTGGGCAAGGTTGTCGGGGGTGGCCTACCTGCAGCTGCATATGGGGGCCGGCGCGACCTGATGGAGCGGATCGCGCCCGAGGGCGATATCTACCAGGCCGGCACGCTGTCCGGGAACCCGCTCGCGATGGCAGCCGGACTAGAGACCCTTCGGCAACTCCAAGGCGAAGGAGTCTACGAGCAGCTCGCCGCCAGATCTGAGCAGCTCACAAAAGGCTTTGAGAGGCTCGCTGCGGCCGAAGGCGTTGAATTCTCTACCGATTTCGCCGGCGGGATGCTGGGCTTCTTCTTCCATCCAGGCCCTGTACGCAGTTTTGCCGACTCGAAGCGGGCCAACGCGGAGCGGTTCATTGCCTTCTTCAACGCGATGCTGGAGGGCGGGGTCTACCTCGCACCCTCGTCTTTTGAGGCCGGCTTCGTTTCGACCGCGCATACGGAGGCCGACATCGAGCAGACCCTCGCCGCCGCCGAACCGGCATTCCAAGCCGCCGCCAATGTCTAATTCTCGCAACCCCACCGCCGAACCCCGGGGCCGCAACGAACTCAGAACAACCAGAATCTCCAGGCGAACGGCAAAGCCGTTTGCCCCCGCAACTAATGGTTGCCATTGCGTTTCTCGCCCCGGAACCACGTTGAGTGGGCGAAAGAGGTCGGCTAGCATGCCGCCGCCCAAAAGGGTTTGAGGCTACAAATGTCTCTTATCGACGCGGTGCCGGCTCCGGCAGGGCTGGCAAATTTGGCCAAACGCGAACGAAAATCTCGACGTGAATCGCAAACGAAATCCAGGCAAACCTGGTCGCTCGCGCCCGGTTCGGAGTAACTGACAAACGAAAATAACGAAGCAAGGTCTCAACAAAGGACAATCGGCGACTTACGAAGGCGCGCTCGAAGCCGTCTTCTCTGTCCCGATCGCGATGGGGTTCGGATACTTTGCCGACCGGCAGTTCGAGTCCGAACCCATCGGCTTGATCATAGGAGCGGCCATCGGCTTCCTCGCCATGCTGCTTCGCATCGTTCGTATGAGACCGAGCGACGACCTGAAAGATTTGAACGACCCGAGTGCACAGAGCACCGACACGGCAAGCAAAGAGAACGAGAGCAACAAGTAGACCCATGAGTCTCTATCCAGCAGAAAAATTCAACTTCGGCCTGAGTGCCGGAGCCGTTGCAGCATCCTTTGCTTTGGCGAGCCCCTTGTTTGCTGGGAGCTTGGCGT
>JASDVE010000223.1:8217-19589 GCA_041891195.1 Myxococcota bacterium
GCGTTTGGTGCTGCACTCGAGAGCATGAACTTCCGCTTCATGCATCGGACCGCCGACGCAGTCTTTACTGGTGTCGTTCCGAGCGGGGGGGGCTGGGTCGCAATCCTGGTTCTCCGCCTCGGTTTGATGTTCGCCGGCATCGTGGCCGCCATGTTGAACGGCGCCGATCCCTTTGGCCTGGTCATCGGCCTGTCTCTCGTCATGCCCGCCACCGTCGCAGCAGCGATGTGGCATCGACCCGCAATGGTCTACCAAGAACCCCTACCCGCGCTCGACCCCGAAGATCCGATTTGGGACGACTACAGCGTGTGGCGCCCCGGGCGAATAAACTCGACCCGTGACGAGGAAACGGAATGACCAGCATCTACGCCCCTCTGGAATCGGTAGGACTTGGGTTCGTATTCCAAGCCGCCCTGCTTGCAGCGATCATGCTTGGCCTCGCGGGTCTTTCAGTAAAGAAGCGGCTCGCCGCTGAAGGTGGCGGCATCCTTCCCGACGAAGGCGTCACGCTGCGCAACCTGATCGAAGTGATCGTGATTCAACTCGCCGACCTCAGCCGCGACATCATGGGTGAAGGCTGGCGAAAACACTTCCCGTTGATCGGCACGATCTTCTTCTTTGTTCTCGTTTCGAACATGATGGGCTTGGTGCCGGCCGTTGGCGGCTCGACTTCAGACGTCAACACGACGGCGGCCTGGGCGATCATTTCATTCGTCTATTACAACTACGTCGGCATCCGGACCCACGGCTTCAAGTACATCTACCAGTTCATGGGCCCTGCCCTTATGAATATCGAGATCGGTGGCAAGCATTATCACGTGCGCCCCTTGACCCCGTTCTTCCTGCCACTCGAGATCGTGCTTCACTTTGCACGTATTGTGACGTTGGCCGTTCGCTTGCTCGCCAACATGTACGCGGTCCACTCGTTGGTCTGGGTTTGGTTCGGCCTTGTCCCTGTTGTGTTCCGGGCCATCTTTATGGGCCTGGGTTTGATGGTGAGTTTTCTGCAGGCAGTGGTCTTCGCGTTGTTGACCATGATCTACATCGGTTCGGCTAGCGAAGAGCCGCACTAAATGACGACCCGTTACACCCCGTTACAACCGCGTCGTTCCAACCAAGGCGTGGCCTGAGTTTGAAAGAAAATTTGATTTAGCGGCCGTGAGGCCATGAAGAAACATTGGCTTAATTGATCAACGGTTCAGATGAACCACGATTTTATTCCGAAGGAGAACGTCATGAAGAAGTTTGCAAAGTTGTTGGTTTGGACTCTGATCGCGATGGTGTTGCCCACAGTGGCGATGGCAGCGGGTGACGGGGGTGCCGTGAATACCGGTCTCGGCATTGGTGCTGGCCTCGCGGTTGGCCTGGCGGGACTCGGCTGTGGTATTGGCCAAGGCCTGACGGCGGGGAACACGTGTGCGGGTATTGCGCGCAACCCCGGTGCCGCACCGGCCATGTTCACCAACTTCATTCTCGGCATGGTGTTGATCGAGTCGATCGCAATTTACGGCCTCGTGATCGCGTTCATGCTGAACGGTCACATCTAGGGCGAGTGATCGTTATAAAGATCGTCAGATCGTAGGACGCGCACGCGCGGCCAAGGGTCTTCTGCGAACCCGAACTTGTTTCCAAGTTCGGGTTTTCGCATTTCTGGATATAGGTTCTGCGACTTTTGTGTATGACGAGTCGCGCCCCCAACCAGGCAACGTACACAGAAGACCCTCTCAGAAGACCCTCCCAGAAGATCTCGAACAGCGGCCGTGTACAAGGACTCCGCACTGGCGGCCTGCGCCATTGATGCGATGGAAGCCGAACGCCTCCGTCACTGAGTCGCCGAGCCAGTGCAAGCAAAGAGATTCACCCCGTTACAACCTCCCTGCATCCATTTGCGCCCGCCCGGCGACTCCCACCCAGAACCCCCGGTCCCGTTAGAGGGGTTGGTTGGGTGACGTCTTGCGACGATGCCTCCCTATAGAGCAAGCGGCGTGCCACTTTGCAAAATTCTGCATGCGGCGAAATGCGCTTACAAATCAAGGGTCGCTAGACTCGGCTGTCAACAAACGCGCGCGAGCGTGAATCAAGAGGCGGGTGGGTTGTGGAGCGCGGGCTACTAATCGTCTTCGAAGGCATCGACGGCTGCGGGAAGAGCACACAGTTGCGAATGCTTGCCGAACGTTTGCGGGCAAGGGGTGCAAGCGTCGTCGAAACGAAAGAGCCGACCAACGGCCCGGTGGGCAAGCGCATCCGCGAGATGGCGCAGTCGGGGAACGCCGTTGCCCCGGAAGAAGAACTCGCTTGGTTCATCGAAGACCGCCGCGAACATGTGCGCGATCAACTCGAACCGGAGCTCGCGAAGGGGTCCATCATCTTGTGCGATCGCTACTGGCTATCCACGGTCGCATACCAAGGTGCACGAGGGTTCGCGACGGATGAGATCATGCACAACAGCGAAGCCGAGTTCCCGATCCCCGACCTCGCCTTGATCTTCGAGATCACCGCCGACGAAGGGTTGGCACGGGTGAATGCGCGTGGGGGGGTGAGTGAACCGGTCTTCGAAGAGATTGAATTCCAGAAGAAAGTTGAGAAGAATTTTGCAGCGCTGGAGCGGGGGTGGATTGTTCGGGTGAACGCGCGGCCAGCGGTTGAAGTGATTCACGATGATGTGGTTGATCGTGTTCGCGCCTTGGGCGTTCTCATCGATTAGCAGCGGGGTTGGTAGATAGGGTCGCCGGACGAGAGAGGCTTTCGTACTCGATACGGTACGCAGTGGGCCTGCTTATGCGTTTTTTCCGCGCCGAGTGGTGTGAGCTCGCGGCCGTTAGTCGGTCAGCGTCGTATCAACCCGCGGGCCAAGCGGCGGGTCTTCCGGGGCGTCATCCAAATATTTCTTGAGGCTGATGAGGCCGTAGTAGGTCGCGATCCCGGCTGCGATGAGGATGTTGTAGGAGGTGTGGCTGTCGGGGACGTTGAAGCCTTGGATGGGCCAGGTGTCCCGGTAGTAGTTGGCTGCCCAGCTGATCAAGTTAAAGCCCATGTGGAGCACGATGGGGGCGAGCAAGGAACCGGTCGCAATGCGGACAACGCCAAGAAGTATGCCGGTGGTGAATGAGATCAGGATGAACGAAAGCAACGTGCTCGGCGGCAGGCCCGGCGTGAGACGACAAAGAGCGAAGAGCACGGCGGTGAGGATGAGGCCGCGGTATCGACCGAGGTTTCCGATGAGACCCTGCTGGATGACGCCGCGGAACAACCACTCTTCCATCACGGGTGCGAGACCCACGATGACGATCAAGCGTTGAAGCTCGCCGTAGGCACCCCCGTCGAAGAGCGACTGGACCGCGGCTTCAGTTTCGGGGTCGACGGGGATCGGGGTACCGTAGTCGCGGATGATGTTGTCGAGTTCGCTCATCAGTACGAGCGATGGCAAGAGCAACAGGATGACCCACAAGAATTCGTTCTGGAAACTCCGCAGTCCCAGGCGCTCGGCATGAGGCTGCGCGATGCGTTGGGTCGAAAGAATCGCGACAAAGCCGAAGCCGACGACTTGGCCGACGCCAATCGCACCAAAGTCGGGTCGACTGCCAAACATGCTCGCCACAATGCCGGCGGCAAACACGGCCGCAAACGTAATGCCCAGCGCCGCCATCGGGCCTGGGTAGTGTTCGAGCTTCTCGGTTTGCCTCGGGTTGCGGGGCTGAAATCTGTTTTCGGATTCGCTCATGACTTCACTGGGCTTCGAAGAGTTTCTTGAGTGCCACGCCGGTGTGGCTACGCGCGCAACGCGCAACCTCTTCCGGGGTTCCTTCTACCACAATCTCTCCGCCTTCATCGCCCCCGTCGGGGCCGAGGTCGATCACGTGGTCCGCGGTCTTGATGACGTCGAGGTGATGCTCGATGACCACCACCGTGTTCCCCCGATCGACCAATCCTGCGAGCAGTTCGAGCAGCTTTTCAACGTCGGCAAAGTGGAGGCCAGTCGTGGGTTCGTCCAGCAGGTATAGCGTGGATCCGGTGGCGCGCTTCGCAAGTTCTTTGGCGAGCTTCACGCGTTGGGCTTCGCCGCCCGAAAGCGTTGCCGCTGACTGTCCAAGATGGATGTATCCGAGCCCCACATCGCGCAGCGCCTCAAGCGGGCGTCGAATAGACGGGATGTTCTCCATGAAGGAGAGCCCGTCTTCCACCGTCCTCTCGAGAACGTCTGCGATCGACGTGCCCCGGTATTCCACGAGGAGCGTTTCGGTCGTGTAGCGCTTGCCGCGGCAGACTTCGCAGGGCACAAAGAGATCGGGGAGGAAGTGCATTTCGACGCGCAACATGCCGTCGCCTTCACACGCTTCGCAGCGCCCCCCGGCAACGTTAAAAGAGAACTGTCCCGGCCCGTAGCCTCGCACCCGCGATTCCGGGAGTCCCGCGAAGAGTTTGCGGATCGCATCAAACGCACCACTGTAGGTCGCGGGGTTTGAGCGTGGGCTTCGGCCGATCGGGCTTTGGTCGACGTCGATGACTTTGTCGACATGTTCGAGGCCCGCGAGTTGGGTGTAACGACCCGGTACGTCCCGCGCGTGTTGAAGCTTCATGGCGAGGGCGCGGTGCAAGGTCTTGTTGATGAGTGTGGATTTCCCCGATCCCGAAACTCCGCTGACCACGCAAAAAACGCCAAGTGGAATTCGCAGCGACACATCGCGCAAGTTGTGTTCGCTGCATCCCTTCATGACAAGCGCCTTGCCCGTTGGGTCTCGTCGTACTCGCGGCGTCGGGATGCTGCGGGTGCCTGCGAGATAAGCACCCGTCAACGATTTCGCGTTCGCGATGAGATCGTCGGTCTTCCCTTGCGCGACAACATACCCGCCATGTCGACCCGCCCCCGGCCCCATGTCGACGACCCAGTCGGCGGCCCGCATGGTGGCTTCATCGTGCTCAACCACCACGACGCTATTTCGCATGTCGCGAAGTCGGAGCAGGCTTTCAATTAAGCGATCGTTGTCGCGCGCGTGCAAACCGATCGACGGTTCATCGAGGATATAGAGCACCCCCATGAGCTGCGAACCGATCTGCGTCGCGAGCCGAATGCGTTGGGCCTCACCCCCCGAAAGCGACGCGCTCGGACGGTTTAATGTTAAATAGTGCAGCCCCACGTCCACCAAAAAGCGCAGTCGCTCTTCAATTTCGCGCAAGATTCGTTCGCATACGACTTGTTGCACGGAACTTAGTGACAGAGCGGGCAATGTTTCCGCTAGCTCCGATATCGGCAACGCGCACAGGTCCGGCAGCGTTTTGCCGCCGAGCCGAGTGCTACGCGCTTCTACACCCAGGCGTGCACCGTGACATGTCTTACACGGGTGCGCGACGCGGTAACGCGAAAGAGTTTTCGCCGCGCGCTCGTCTGCTTCTGTTCGCCGTTCGAGTTCGTCCACAACGCCACGCCATGGGCGAGTCACCGCGGTGCGCGTGCGTCGCCCTCTTCGTCCCGGCTTTAGCAAGCCTCCGGGCATGGCGATTTCAGGGTTGCCCGTGCCTTTCAGAATGCCCGCCTTCGCAGCGGCGGGAAGGTCTTTCCACGGACGTTCGAGATCAATGTCGTAGTGGTCGGCCAATGCTTCGAGAACTTCCTTGTAGTAATCCGCCGCCTTGCCCCGGGACCACGGCTCGATGGCGCCGCGCGCGAGCGAACGCGTGGGGTCGGGGATCACCCTTTCGGCTGAAAACGTTTCGGTAACCCCCAAGCCCGAGCAGTCTTGACATGCTCCTCTGGGACTGTTGAATGAAAACAACGACGGCACGAGTTCGGGAAACGAAACGTCGCAGTCGAGACAAGCGCGATGGCGAGAAAGCAACCACTCGTCAGCTTCGGGCGTGCCGGCACGACCCAGCATCACCTTCACCATGCCGTCGCCAAGCTTGAGTGCGGTTGCGAGCGATGCGTCGAGGCGCGGCGTCATGCCATCTTTCACGATCAGTCGATCCACAACGACGTCAATGTCGTGAATCTTCGTGCGGGCGAGTTTAATGTTGTCGGCCAGGTCGAGCATCTCGCCGTCGACGCGGACGCGGACGAAACCTTTGCGCCGGTAGTCGTCGAGTTCTTTTTTGTACGCGCCCTTGCGCCCGCGAACGACCGGCGCGAGGAGCTGCACCCGGGTGCCGGATTCTAACGCGGTGATGCGCCGGGACATGTCGCCTAGGTTTTGTCCCGAGATCGGCTTGCCGCACTTCGGGCATTCGGGTTCGCCCGCGCGTGCATAGAGCAGGCGTAAGTAGTCGGCGATCTCGGTGATGGTTCCGACCGTTGAGCGCGGACTCTTGCTCGCGCCCTTTTGCTCGATTGAAATGGCGGGCGAAAGACCGTCGACGGAATCAACGTCGGGCTTGGCCATCTGTTCGAGAAACTGACGCGCATACGCGGACAGGGACTCGACGTATCGACGTTGGCCTTCGGCGTAGATCGTGTCGAATGCGAGCGAAGACTTGCCCGAGCCCGAGAGCCCTGTGATCACGACGAGTGCGTTGCGTGGAATGTCGAGATCAACGCCCTGGAGATTATGTTCGCGGGCGCCGCGGACCTTGATATGGGTGTGGGGGTTGTTGGGTTCGATGCGGGCGACGTCGGCCGCTTGAGCCTTGGTCCGTGGCGTCACTGCACTTCCGCAGAAGCTTCCGCAACGCTCGACGCCGCGTAAATCCCCATGCGTTCGATGTAGGTACGTTCGCGCAGGGTCGTGACCCAACGGCCGTACTCTTCTTCTGTCTTCTGCGCATAAATTTCTTGTTCGAGTTGCGGTCGCGCTTGTTCAATTGAGACAGGGCTGAACGAACGCCGCTCGACGAGTTCGAGCAAGTTGCAACCGAAGGGCATGTCGATGATCTGACTTATCGGGCTCGCCTGGTTCATGGTCAGCAGCTCTTTCGCCATCCAGCCCGCGAGGTCCTTCATGTGTATCCAGCCGAGTTCGCCGCCCGACTCGCGGTTCGATTCTGAAATTTTCGCTGCGACTTGCTGAAAGCTCGCCGCGCCGCGCAAGATCGTGTCGCGCGCTTCCGCGACCGTACGGCACGCAATGTCATGTGCCACCGGACTTTCGCGATCGAAGGTCATCATGATGTGGCGCAGGTGAACTTCTTCGCCACCTTCTGGCTGGTCTTCGTAGCGCTCTTTGTACAGCGTGGTGACTTCGGCTTCTTGGATCTGCACCTTCGAACGCACCATCGAACTCAGCACCTTATTGCGCTCGATTTCAGATTTGATCTTGAGTCGATAGTCCTCGAAGGTGAGTCCATAGCCCGCAACACTTTCGACCAATTGTCCAAGGGTCAGGCCGGTGTCTTCCGCGATGGACGCGATTGCGTTGTCGATTTCGGGCTTGGTTGCACCGAGTTCAAGCTGTTGCACGACGCCGTCGATGAGCCGCGATTCGATCAGCTGTTCGAGGGCGTCTTTTCGCATCTGCAGCATTTCGTCCTGACTGACGCCTGCCTCACGCATACGTTCGAGGATCGGGCGCGCAATCTCTTCGATTTCCGAAGCGAGAACGATCTGGCTGCCGACCTGTGCCGCGACACCGTCGACCAAGATTTCTTCGGCCAAGGACGGGGCCGGCATGCTGGAGAAAACAGTGGCCAAAACGGCGGTGATCACGAACACGCTGAGCGTGTCGCTCGTTGCTGACTTGAGGTGGCTATCGAATACATGGCGATCTGAATCGAACTTCACTCCATCCCTTTCCTGTATTTGCGCTGCTGCGACAAAACCACGCCTGGGCGAAACACATCTCGGATGGCCGAGGTGATTCGCGAGCGGTCGGGACTCTAGCAGGCTGCGAAAAAACCCCGGACCGAGCAGCGTGTGATGCGATGGGAGAGGTTCTTCCATAGCCTGCTAGCAGCCCTTTGCCTCTAGCCGGGCGTAAGTTTTTCCCCGTGTTCGAGCAATACGCTCATAAACCGCAAGCATTCGAACCCCCGGCTCGACTGAGCGTTCAGCGAGGGGCCTCGCGGACCAAACTTTATTCCAGCGTCCAACCTTGGACGGGAGAACTTGGATGAAACAATAAGTTTTATATTTTGTTCAGCTTTGTTGCATGGTTTAGATTGGCTCATTATGATTGATTTAGATAACTGAATCTGATTACTTGATATATATATCGGATATATAAATCAGATAATAGTGGCTCTTGGAGGAAGAGATGTCGGAGCATGTGATCACGCCGGGCGAGCGCCAAGGGCCGCAGGCTAAGCGAACGAGTTCGCGAAGTGGAAAGGCGAAGCGTCAAGACCCAGCTGAAGTTCGGCGCCGTCTCGTCACTGCCGCGACCCAAAGGTTCGCGAGCCACGGGTTTGAAGGTGTGAACTCGAATCAGATCGCGCGCGATGCCGGGGTCGGGGTCGGGACCTTCTATCACCACTTCCAAGACAAGCGAGAAGTTCATCAGGCGGTTGTGCTTGAGACTTTGGAGGCGCTTCAAAACCGGGTGGCAGCTCAGTCGGCGCGAGCGCCCGACGCGCCATTGGAAGACCAAGTTCGAGACCTTGTCGAAGTGGTCGTTGGCTTTGCGGAAGAAATTCCAGCGCAGTTTCGCGTCGCGTTTGGCGGTGACGGAACTGCGGGTCTCGGCGCGCGCCCCCAGCGCACCCCCCTCTCCGGTGCCGCACCGGGTCGCGCGCAGGTGGGATATTCGACCCGCGCCACAGAGCGACGGCTTGCAGCGCTACAAGCTAAGGGAGTGCTCGACCCAAGGCTCGACCCCGGAGTCGCGGCGCGTGCCTTCGTGGGCATGCAAAATTCGGTTCTCTGTTGGTGGCTTGAAGATCCCACCCGCGCCACTCGAGAAGCCATCGTCGAAACTTTGTTCGTGCTTCATCCCGCAATCGCCGCCGCCAACTCCAACGTGACTTGAAAATTTATCAAATGCAGCTGCCAGCCAATGTTGTTCGAGCGTTTACGCCTGCGCACCAAGCCTCGGCCAAGGCCGCATCGCGATTGACGATCCCCGCGCTCAATCGTCTAGCCGTTCGAGCAACTCATAAGCGGCTTCGAACATGGGCTTTGGTCCCGCAGTGAGGGCGGGCGCGAGCGCATAAATTTTGTGGTCGGGTGCCACCCGCAAGCCAAGTGCGGGCTGGCTGAGCAAGTGGACAAGACGTGCCGGGTCGATCTGGCTCTTCTCTGCGACCTGCAAAACCAGCTCGCCGCGGACGATGTCAACTGCCGCAATGCCCAGCTTGCGGGCTTTGATCTTGAGGCGAATGACATCGAAGAGGTTTTCAGCCTGAGCCGGGAGTGCACCGTAACGGTCGAGTACCTCGTCGCGAATCCGCGCCACTTCTTCATCGTCCCGTGCGCTCGACGCCCGCTTGTAAAGAACTAGGCGCTGGCTCACGTCGGCGACGTACGACTCGGGCAAACGCGCTTCGACGGGCAAGCGAATCTCAGGATCAACTTCCACGTTCTGGAAATCGCCCCGCAGCTCTTCCATGGTTTCTTGCAACATCGACATGTAGGTGTCGTAACCGACGCTCAGAAGGTTGCCCGACTGTTCGCTGCCCAGCATGTTGCCGGCCCCGCGGATTTCGAGGTCCATGTTGGCTAGCCGAAAACCACTGCCGAGCTCCGATAAATCTTGAATGGCTTCGAGGCGGCGTTCCGCGTCAAAGGTGAGGTGATCGAGGCTCGGCACGAGCAGGTACGCGTAGGCGCGGTGGCTCGAGCGTCCGACGCGGCCGCGGAGTTGATACATCTGCGCGAGCCCAAGCGTGTGGGCGCGATTGATGATGATGGTATTGGCGCGCGGAATATCGATACCACTTTCGATGATCGTGGTGCAGAGCAAAACGTCCGCCTCGCCGTTCATGAACTTGTGCATCACGTCTTCGAGCTCGCGCTCCTTCATCTGTCCGTGGCCCACCACAAAACTGACTTCGGGCACCACGCGTTCGAGCATTTGTGCGATTTCGCCGATGCTCTTGACGCGGTTGTGAACGAAGAACGCTTGCCCGCCGCGCCGGGTCTCCCGCAGGATCGCCTCGCGGATTAACAACTCGTCGAAGCGGCTGACCTGGGTGCGAATCGCAAACCGATCGGCAGGAGGCGTGTTGATGACCGAAAGATCGCGCACCCCGGTGAACGCCATTTGTAATGTGCGGGGGATCGGCGTTGCGGTCAGCGTGACGACGTCGATCGTCTTCTTCATCTGCTTGATGCGCTCTTTGTGGGTCACGCCAAAGCGGTGCTCTTCGTCGATCACAAGCAAGCCAAGATTTCGGAAGTTCATGCTCTTTTGCAACAAGCGGTGGGTTCCGACAACCACGTCGACGTCCCCGGTCGCGCAGCCCTCGATGACCGCCCGGGACTCTTTGGGCCCCTGAAAACGCGAGAGGTATTCGACCCGAATCGGGTAGCCCTTGTAGCGTTCGACGAAGGTTTCGTAGTGCTGTTGGCAAAGAACGGTTGTGGGGACGAGGATGGCGACTTGTTTGCCGTCCATCGCCGAACGGAACGCGGCCCGGAGCGCGACTTCGGTCTTGCCATAACCCACGTCTCCGCACACGAGTCGGTCCATGGGTTTGTTGCGCTGCATGTCGGACAGCGTGTCTTCGATTGCGGCAAGCTGGTCCGGTGTTTCTTGAAACGGAAACGCGGCTTCGAATTCTTCAAAGAAGGTGTCACGCGGACTGAACGAATAGCCGGGGACGAGTTCACGGGCGGCATGAACGCGGATGAGTTCGGCCGCCATATTGCGCATCGACTTCTTGACGCGCTGCTTGGCCTTTTCCCATGTCGCACCCCCGAGCCGGTCGATGCGCGGCTTCGTGCCGTCGGCCCCACCGTAGCGCTGCACGAGGTTCAAGCGATGGACGGGCAAGAAGAGCCGGTCTCCCGCCATGTACTCGATGCACAACAGTTCCGAAGTGATGCGGCCTGCGGCGAGTTCGACGAGTCCTCGATACGTCCCAATGCCGTGGTCGCTGTGGACCAAGTAGTCACCGGGCTTGAGTTGGGCGAGCCCGTCAATGGCCGCGCCTTCTTGCCAGGTCTTTCGAGTGTGGCGTTTCTCGCGTTTGCCGAAGATCTCTTCTTCGCCAATCACCACGAGCCCTTCTTCGCTGAGCTCGAAACCTTCGCTTAAGTCTGCGACGCGAATTTCAACGCGGCCCGGCGCGGACCATCGCCACGCGGGCCTTCGGTTGTTCGCAACCTTGGCCTCGAGTCCGTATTCGCCCAGCAGTGCGTGCAGGCGTTCGGCGCTCGAAAGCAACGAGCACGTGATCACCACACGCGATCGCGCGGAGATCCATAGAGCGAGTTTGTCGACCAACGGCGCAAGGGCTCGGTCGTGGGTTCGCGCGCGGGCGAGATCTCGGCGCAGTTCATCGTGGCC
>JASDVE010000224.1:0-4220 GCA_041891195.1 Myxococcota bacterium
CGTGAGTTGGGCGTCGCTACAAGCCTTACCGTCGATTTCCTCGCCGTCATCGATAGTCTCTATGCAGTTGTCAACGCATATACCAACGGCCTGCGGAATGCCCCCGCAAGTTTCGGAATTGAGCGCCTCGCAATAGTCCTCACAGATATCACAGGTCCGGCTACTGCAGCTGCCGCTGTTGCAACCTGCGAGCAGGATAAGACAAGCAAGGATCACCGCGCCAACGGCAAAAAACTTTGGGAAAGGCTTAGATACAGACTTCATCAACTTCATGAACTTCTTTCTGAGATCGGCTTCCGTGGGAAGCCCGGGGTAGTTGGCGGATGCGATCTTGTTCGGGTGTGATCTGATTTCTTGCGCAGGCTCACATTGGGTAGCGGTCAAAACACATTTCGATCAAACACGTGCGCCTTCGCTTCCGAGTTCGCCAAGCATTCGGGACTCGGCGCCGTCCTCTGGCAGACTTGGATCATAACCCGAAGCGGGCGGTGCCTACAAGTTGCGACGCGCCACCCATCTCTTTACGCATGGCTGCCCCTTAGGCGCTCGTGCCTGCTGCTACTGCATGGCGCGCATGTAAACACCGAGGTCGAAATAGTCGCGCCAGATCGCGATTTTTCCGTCGCGCAGGGTGAAGACCCCCGCGCACGGAAGGTCGACCGCTTTGTCTCCTGCCTGGATGCAATCGATTCGTTCGGCGATCACCACGCCCTCAGTCTCCGCGAGATTCAGGATGTCGAAGCTCGCTTTCGTCCAGGTTCCGGCAAAACCTCGGATGAACCCTTCGATTTCGTCGCGTCCTTCGATCGGGGCCGCTGGCATGTTGTGGTAGACGCCGTCCTGCGTGAAGTAACTTGCAATTTCAATCGGGTCTAGGCGCGCCCAGGCTTCGCAGAATGCTTCGATCAAATCGGTGTTGGTGCTCATATTTTTCGCCTAAATGAATGCTCTGAGGTGATGTTCACAAGCGAAATTGACTAGCGGCAACAGCACCCGAATATCCAGGCTGATCAATCGAGACTTGATTCACGACGATGTTGCGAAGATGTTTCGCGAGCCCGGGATGATCAAGCGGCATTGAGCGGTCTCGTAGCGCTTCGACGAGCGTCCAGCGCAATGCTTCGAGCTTCGTATTTGCGTCCTCGACGCCGAGCAGCGACTGCAACCCCAGACGCTCGCGCTCGCGATGTTCGGAACCTACCGCCACTTCGCGCGACACGATGTCGAGAACGTTCGCTGCGACCCGGGCCATAAACTGGGCTCGCCCACGGGTTGATTCCATGACGTCGTTGCGCAGGTGGTCCCGCACTCCACTGATCAGCTCGTCGACACGGGGGATGTCGAGGGCCGGATGCTCGCGACTCGGCTCGATTACGTCGGCCGGCCCTGGGATGAGAAGGTTGACACAGTCGACCTGGCATTCAGACGTGCGTCTGCCAATTGCCGCCCGTTCGACACTGGGATCCGGTCCGTGACGAAATGCGTTCGCCATCCCCAGACACGCAGCACCCCACCAAAACGAACCGAATACCTCCCAGAAATGTACTTGCTCGGGATCGACTTTTTGGCCACTCACCGATTCGTAACCATCGAACAAGTCTTGGTAGCGACCAAAACCGCCAACGGGGTTTTCGCGCCGACCGAATCGCCAAGAGTTCGTGCAGATCCAACCGAGGTCACGCATGGGGTCGCCCAGGTGAGCGATTTCCCAGTCGAGCACTGCGCTAATTCCGGACGGGGAAACCATCAAGTTTCCGTTCCGGAAATCGCCGTGGACGAGGCTGGTGCGCGGTTCGCTCGGGAGATGATCGAGGAGCCAACAGCCCACGTAGTCGAGCATCGGCTGCGGCGTCGCAAGGGATTTGTATCCAGCCCATGTTTGTTCCACGAGTTCGCGCGGAGACGAGCGCGTAAGTTGCTTAGCGAGCCCCGTCGCGTCGACGTCAATGTTGTGGATGCGCGCAAGAATTTCACCACATTGCCGTGCGAGCCTGGGGCGAACGTCCGCAAGCGCTTCGCTCTTCACGATGCGCGCACCCAAGGTTTCCCCTTCGAGCCATTCCATCACGAAGCCATGGCCGAGACCGTCTTCTTTTTCGAGTTCCGCCAGAACCTCGGGTTCGGGAACGCCCGCCTCATGCCCAAGTCGCATCAAAAGCGCTTCGGTCTGAGCGCCCGCGCGTCCGGGCTCAATCTCGTCAAACCACTGGCCACCCGCGCTACGTCGCAGCGCCAACGTTTTTTCGCCGGCCCCTAAGGTGACTTCGAGCCGATACGTCTCCTGGCTCGCCCCGGCGCTTAGGCGTGAAAACGACCGCAACGCTTGAAAGCCGGGCAAACGCTTTTCGAGCGCCCCGGTAAGACGGCCTTCAAACTCTTTCTTGCGCTCAGCCAAGGGTCGTCATTCCCCGTCCACGCCCTTGGGCGCGCGCTGCTTCATAAAGCCAAACATATAGCCCGCGACCCGGCGCATCTGAATTTCTTCGGCACCTTCCGTGATGCGGTAACGCCGATGATGACGGTAAATGTGCTCGAATGGTTTGTGCCTCGAATACCCGAGCCCGCCATGGACCTGCATCGCGCGATCCGCCGCTTCGCAGCAGAGCCGATTGGACCAGTAATTGCACATCGACACCTTGTCCGAAACGGAGAAGGCCCCGTGCTCATCCATCATCCACGCGGTCTTGTGAATCAAGGCGCGCAGCATTTCGCATTGGGTCTGCAGTTCGACCAACGGAAACTGGATGGCCTGATTTGAAGCAAGTGGTTTGCCGAACGGCTTGCGAACCTTGGCGTATTCAATCGACTCGTCGATGCAAAACTGGGCCGCACCCAAACTAGACGCCGCTTGGCGAATGCGATTTTCGTTGAAGAAGTGTTGAACGACGGCGAGACCTTTGTCTTCGCCTCCAAAAATCGAATCGTCGCCAACCCGCACGTCGGTGAAGGACACGCGCCCGTGGTCGGTGGGCATATTGAAGGTCCAGAGCATTTCTTCGATCTTGACGCCCTTGCTCTGCATGGGCACAAGAAACGCAGTGATGCCGTTCGCATCTCCCGCTTTGCCGGCGGTCCGCGCCATCACCATGTCGTACTCAGCCTTGTGGATGCCCGTGTTCCACGTCTTCTCTCCGTTGATCACCCAGCTGTCGCCGTCCCGCACTGCTTTGGTTTCCATGTGCGTTGCGTCGGAACCGTGCTCGGGTTCGGTAATGCCAAAGGCAAAGCCTCGGCGCCCGGCCCCCATGCCGTCGACCCATTCTGCCTGCTGGGCTTCTGTGCCGTATTCGAGCATCAGCAACAGACCGACGTTGTTGCCCACGATCGAATGTTCGTTCTGCAAATCGTTGTGCAGTCCCAAGCCTTTACTCGCGAGATGTTCGCGGATAATCGCCATCCCAAGGTTGGTTCCGTTTTGCCCCCCGTATTCCTCGGGGAACGGATAACGGTAGTGACCGGCCGCGTCTGCAACTTGTCGGGCTTCCGCGAGCAGGTCTTCCCATTCTTCGTTGGGCAACCCGCCGCGATCCCAATCCGTGCGCGCGTCTTCGCGCCGGTGGTCGAAGAAGCGGATGTTGTCGTTCTTGTCTTCGAGCGGTTTAATTTCACGTTCGATAAACGCGTCGAGTTCATCGAGGGTTGCGGAAATGTCAGCGGGGATGTCGAAATTCACTGGGGTTGGGCTCCAAGTCAGTTCGAGGTCGTTTAGAACTCAGCGTGCGGTCTAACTGGTTTCAGTAAAGAAGTCTGCTCGTGGTTTGTTGTCTGTGTCGTAGACTGGCTCGCTGCAGTCAACGCGATACTTCGCCACGTCGGCCGCCTTCAAGCCAAAGCCACCCAGGCACTTGAGCATCCCGAGATAGTGTGGCCCCACGAAGTGCGCCGCGAGGGCTTCCGCATCTGTCCAACGTTCAAACACATGGACCCGCCCAGGGACGTTCAGGTCCGCTGCCCAGGTGTAGGCCTCGCAACCTCGTTGTGTGAGCGCGCCGTCAATAAACGGCTTGGCGGTTGTCAGCGCTTCGTTTCGGCGATCGGGGTCGAGGTCCATGTTGCCAGCGATAATGATCAAGAGGCTTCTCCACATACGTTTCGCATCACGCGTCCGTCGGAAAGGGTTTCGGAGCACCCGAAAGATCGGGCGGCCCCATATAAAGCGGGGCGAACTTTCGTCGAGCGAACCGCCAGCAGGTCGCTTCGGCCGAAGCATCGGCTGCGGG
>JASDVE010000225.1:0-1101 GCA_041891195.1 Myxococcota bacterium
CCCCGCACCGCCGTAAGCCTCGGGGATCGTCAGGCCAAGCCAACCGAGCGCAGCAAGTTCGGCCCATTGCGCCTCGCAGTAGCCCGGAGAGGTTTCCGAAAGCCTGCGAACTTCTTCAAGAGGGCAGCGCTCGTCCAAAAACCTTCGAACCGAGCTGCGCAGTAGATCCTGCTCTTCGCTGAATCCAAAATTCATCGTGCACTCCCGTGCGGACCATAACCAAGACTGAGGGCGAGCATCAACATCGCGATTGGGCTCGAAAGCAAGTGCCCGAGCGGGTAGAAGGTGCGAACCTCAATTTTTCAACTCACGACTCGAACCCATGCGCGCGTACTGGAGGAAGCCACGATGACCTCACCCAACTGTTGGGGAGACGAGACCGAATACGACTTCAAAGCCATCTGTGAGGACCTCGTTCGTTTGCTACGCCTCAAGGCAACGCCGATCGGCATGAAGCGTTTCAAGACGCGCAAAGACCTCGACGACATCCCGCGAATTCGAATTCCCGACCCGTCGCTAAAACTCGCAACAGATCAAATTGTCGGACAAGCTCGCTGGATCGGGTACACGATTGGCTTCACGATGGAACACCTGATGGGCGCCCAATGCGGTGCCGTGCTCGGACTTCACCCCCAGGACGAAGAATGGAAAAGCGGAAACCAGTTCAACGGCGTGTGGTACGGCACGCTCGAGGACAGCGCCGCGCACCAAGGCGCGATGGACTGTGCGAGTTATGGCGACTACGAAGCCATGGCGGTGTCGCCCCTGGTTTCAGGGCGGATCGACAACCCGGACATATGTTTGATCTACGCAACGCCAGGCCAGATGATCACCCTCATCAATGGTTACCAATACCGCGACTACAAGAAGTGCTCGTTCTCGGTGGTTGGCGAAAGCGCTTGCGCGGACTCATGGGGGCGTGCGCTCAAGACCGGAGAGTTTTCGGTATCCATCCCCTGTTACGCAGAACGAAAATTCGGCGGCGTGCAGGACGACGAATTATTGGTCGCACTCCCACCGAGTGACTTGCCAAAAATCATCGCGGGACTTGAAGCTCTGAGCAAAGCGGGACTGCGTTACCCGATCCCCAACCACGGCATC
>JASDVE010000225.1:1111-19101 GCA_041891195.1 Myxococcota bacterium
TTGTCACCGGCCGCGAGTATGGCGCAGAGCTACGGCTCAAAGTCGAGTTGAGCGCGCGCAACCGATGGCAGCCCCGCAAACCGTTCGAACTGCGAGACGATGGCTTCAAAGCGCGGCTGTTCGAATACATCGCGGATCACTGAGCGGTATTGCCGCGCCTCTCGGTCGCGCTGCGCAATCGATTCTTCGTTGACCTGCCGCGGTTTTTCGATGAGACCTGGATCTCCCATCACCTTCTTGCCAAGCCCTGTTTCCGAATTCGACTTGTAGTAGTCGAGTTGCGACAGTTCGAAAGATTCGTCCACGCTTTTCATGACGAGAGTGAGAACGTCTGCCGGGCTGCGCACAAGTGCCTCGTAACGAACCGCGAGACCACCGTGCCGCCTCATGAGAGCGCGTAAGATGTCGTAACTGTTTTCTGTTTCGGTTAGAAATTTTTCGAATATTTCTTTGGAAAACTTGGCATCTGGATAGCCCCACCACTTCTTTGCGCCTTCGACCTTTGAAAGCAGGCAGTGAATGGGGTCGCGGTGAATCCAAATTGGTGTCACGTCACACGTCTGTGACAGTGAATTGATCGCGTCGACAGCCCAAGCCGTCGTTCCCAAATTGGTCGTCGTTTCCTTGAAGCCCGTGATGGTCCCCTTCGCATGCGCGGCGTCCCTAAAGCGCGCCGTCATACAAGCGCGGAACTCGGCAATGTCTTTGGGCACGGGCGGGCGGGCGTTTGGAGATGCATTCCAGGGCTCGTAATACAAACACAACGATGAATGGCGATCGAGCAGAGCGGTCAACAGGGTCGTTCCGCTCCGCGGCAAGCCAATGATCGCAACAAACTTTTCACCTCTTCCGACGTCGGTCACCTTTTTCCCCGCACGATTAGACTTCTGCGAGTGTAACCAACCCGAGGACTGTACTCGTGACGACCGGGCGACCGTGCTAAACCGCGTTGACACCTAGACGCATTTGAAAGGCATTCCCATGGATCTCGAGCTCAAAAATAGAACAGCCCTCGTAACAGGAAGCTATCGCGGCACGGGTTCCGCGATCGCCGAGGGGCTGGCGAAGGAAGGTGTCGCGGTCTATGTCCATGGCTTTGAGGCAGGTCAGGCTGATTCCGTTGTGGCACGCATTACCGACGCGGGCCACCAGGCCTATCCGGTCTACGGAAACATTGTTGAAGACGCCGGTGCTGCCGAGGTCGTGGATCAACTCGAAAGTGCGGGCCGCCCCATCGACATCCTTGTCAACAACTACGGCGTTGCCGAAGCCGGAACCTGGCCAACCGCTTCGAGCGACGACTGGGCCGACATGTACCAAAAGAATGTGATCTCCGGAGTTCGACTCGCAAAGGCGCTTACGCCGGGCATGACCGAACGAAGCTGGGGACGTGTCATCTGGCTCGGAACTGTTGGCGGTTTGCGACCCGCAGCGCGCATGCCTCATTACTACGCGTCGAAGGCCGCGCTCGCAAACGTTTGCCTCACCCTCGCGAAAGACCTCGCCAATAGCGGCGTCACGGTAAACCTCGTGAGTCCGGGCATTATCGCCACCGAAGAAATCAAGGCCATGATGTGGCGACGCGCCGAAAAAGAAGGCTGGGGCGACGATTGGGCGGTCGTGCAACGCAAAGCGATGAAGGGCATGTTCGACAACCCGCTCGGTCGCATCGCAAAACCCAGCGAAGTCGCCGACCTCGTCGTGTTTCTCGCAAGCGCACGCGCGGCCTACATCAACGGCTCGACGATGCGGATCGATGGCGGTGCAACGGACTGCGCGATTTAGGGCGTTTCATGTGACGCCGAACACGCCCCTGCCTAAGGCGCCATTGCTCCCGGCGAATCAAAACCGAGCGGTAAGTAGGTCCCCACGCAAAGACATTCGAGCAGGCCATAGCTCACTTCGCCCGTACTCAATTCGAAGCGACACAGCACCTCGTAGAGCGGACCGAGTTCGGCGCGCTTTTCCGGAGTGCTGATGTCGTACGTTTTGCCTTCTACTTTGAGTGGGCCTTGATACATGCCGTGCGACCAGTCTGGTTGCGGGATGTAGCCAGAACCCGCGGCGAGGTACACCGTGCGCAGGGGCGTTGCACGCACCTCGATCTCTTTCCCGGTGGGATCTGCAAATGTGATCGTCGCTCTCTCGAGTTCGCGGGTACCCGGCTTGTATTTGTAGTCGAACTTAGGGCTACCCATCTCCTCGATCGCGCCGCCAGACGCCACGTTGCCGACCTTGACCGACTCTTCGACCAACGTGTTGCCATCTTTGTCCCCTTCGAAGAAGAGCTTGTACAGGCCGTCGTCGGTTTGAAGCGGAATCCAGGTGTGAAAAAAACCAAAGCCCGTGCCGATGTGGCTCACACGAATTCCGGGCGGTTCAGGTTCGCCAATGCCGCGCACACCCCAGGAATGGTCCCGCGCACCGCGCCAGCGGTCAGGCGTCACGTCAAAACTTTTCCCCGCAACTTCGAGGGTCCCCGTCCAAGTGCCGACTTGGGAATAACGAGACGTGTCCATCGACACGCGTCCATGTGGAAATCGCTGAAACGTCTTTGGTTCTTCCACAGCGGGAACGGTGCCTTCGAAAACCAGGTCAAAAGAAATGCCATGCTCGTTCGGCTCGCAGAAGAACCGCACCTTCTGAAGCCCCTCAATCACCTCGGTACCGAAGGGACCGATCGTGGTATCGAGCCTATTGCCGCCGAGCTCCCGGGATGCCCGTACGACGTGGATCTCTTCGCCGATCGACACCGACACGAACGCGTCCGTTGTCCCCAGGTTGGGATACTGCCCCATGCCTATAATGACGAAGAGTTCGTCACTACTCGAATGCATATTGAAGTAGTAGCGGTCGTAAAAATTGCGATCGCTCGTAAAAACGTGGTCGAAGGTTTCACACGTCTGATGCGCCATGAATTCGTCCATCGGGCTAAGCGGCATGGGGGCCTTCCTTTATGTCTATTGTATCTTTTTGTTTCGGTGTTTCGAGAATGTCTGTCTCGACAACCCGATGCGTCGGAACTCAATTTCCTAAAGCAACTTACTGCACCGCGGCGGCTTGACGAACACGCTGCTCGCGGAGTTCCTGCGCTTTTCGAAGTTTGCTTTGAACAACCGCGTCGTCAGGGATGAGTCGATCCAATTGGGTGAGATAGTCAATGCTTCGGTCAATATCTCGGTTGAGGTAGTGCATCGCGAGCAGTTCAAGAGGTTCCGGGTATGTCGGGTCGACGCGCATCGATTCGTTAGCAGTAGCGAGCATCCGCGCTTCGATCGACTCGCTTTCGGCACGCCATAGCATTTCCAAGCCCCAGCGTGCCGATAGATACCGATGCTCAGCCTCGTCTCGCACCGGGTGGCGAAATACGTTGGATGCCAGCGGGTTGACGATCGCAAACACGACAAGCCCCGTCGCGACAACCGCCGCGACCCCACTCGGACTGTCGCCCCGCTCTCGCAACCGCGTTACAAACGCATTCCGCGCCATCACGAGGGCCACGCCCACGTAGGGTAAGAGGAGCATGATCGCGGGCACGCGATACCGCGCCGTGGGAAAGAAGACCAGCATGCCCGCCACGTGAAATAGAGCGATCCAACCTGGAAGCGACTTCGCTGACAGTCCACCAGTCGCATCGCCTCCTGATCGCCGCACCCAAAGAAAACCGAACACCGCCAGTGGAATCACGAGCCCTGCCGGAAAGGCAAACACAACGAAACCAAAGATCGAAACTTCTATCAACAATGCGCGCAATAACCACGAGTCTTCGCGCAGTGGATAGATGGGAAAGTTTCTTTTTTGCTCACTACCCGCCAACGCCATCAAGGTCTTCTTGCCAAACGTCTGCAGGACCGATCCCGGCGCCTCCAAAACTTCGTTGAACGTTTGTTCGATGAAATACCGATTCATATCCGCCGGTGAACTTGCGCCACTCGCGTACGCGCTGTTGAACAATTCCCACCACTCGTAGCCACCTCGACGCGCAAGCGTCTGCTCCAAGTCACGGTGGTTCCCGATATAGAGGTTGATGCCCGCGTTGTATGAAACGAAGACCGGCGCCTTGGCGACAATTGAATTGCGAAGACTCACCGAAGCGGGCGCGATCGCGGTGGCGACCAAAAACACTGCGACGCAGGCGGCAACCGAGCTCGTTTGCGCGTCGGCGGCGCGACGCCGGCTTGCAATGTCGTACAGAAACACAGGCAGGGTAAACATCGCGAGACCGTGCGTCGTGATGACCACGCCAAGCAATAAGCCCGCCGCCGCCAGAAGATCCCAATTCCCGCTTTCGCGAAATCTCAGGTAGACCGAAACCAACACGAGATCGAGCAGAGCGGTTAGGTTTGCCGGCAGGGGCTGAGCGTCAAAGATCCAAAACGGCGCATAAAGAACCCCAACCCCAGCGGCGGCCCACGCAGCCTCCCTACCGAAGGTGTGGTCGGTCAACCGAAAGACCAACGCGCAATTGAGGGCACCCACAAGAAGATGGAGCCACTGCACCGCGCCGAGCGAGTCACCGAATAGCCACTGAAACCCTGCCAAGAGCAGTGGGTAGAAAGGCGCTTGCCAGTAGGGTTCGGCGGGGGCGTTGCCCGCGACGATCATTCCCGCGAGTTCAAAATACGCGAAAGCGTCTGAGACGCGAATGTTTCCCAGATAGGATTCGTCTCGTAGTTGAACAAGGAAGGCGTATCGGACCGCGAGCGCGGCAAGAAACACGATGCAGATCGGCACAAGCGAACTCGCGCGACTCCGGGCATCGCTTTGCAAGGACGCCACTAGCGCGGCCGAACGTTTCGGGCGACGGAAGCTCTCTCGGCGGGCTCGCGAGTCGAGGCGTCGCACATCCGTGTGTGCGAATGCAATCGCGTGGCGTACTTCATCAGTTGAGCACGGTACCACGCCCGCGAACCGGGGGCAGGGTCGCGGAAACCGATGCGCGATTGCGTTGTCTAATCAAAAGGCACGCAGGTAGACTTTGAGGAGAGGAGGGACGATGATGCAGCAACGCAGAAGATGGATCTTCAGGACGATCGGCGCGGCTGCGCTTCTGGCAGCCTTTGTCATGTTCGAGCCCTTCGGGTTGATGACAACAACCGGCCAGATCGTGGGGCACGTGCTTCCCACCGAGCTGTCTTCTTCGGCGCTAAGTCTCGGTTTTTCTCGGGACAAAGTCGCAACGATTCCCGGCCCTGGAGGCGGACCGCATGTCACGCTCCAGCTTCGCGATGCTGAACCTGCGTCGAACCCGCCCGCGAATCCCCCCAAAGCAGGCAGCCCCCTAAGCCCCGCTCGCATCGATGCCCTTCTCGACCGGCTTCCCGACCTCGCCAAAGAATCAATCGCGCAGTCGCCTTTTCATGTCCGAACAGGCACAAAATCCCCGCGGCGAACCGGCGACGAAGGGACGCCACCCTTCCCTCATCCGCAGGGTGAGAAAGCGCCGCCGAAGCCTTCCGGGGGTTCCTTGCACGTCACTCGCTACGCGCCTGAAGGAGCCGTCTCGATGGCGGCCACGCTCAACATCAGCTTTTCGGAACCCATGGTGGCAGTCGGGTCGATCCAAGATGCGCTGCCGCAGGACATCGTGACACTAACGCCGCACCCCGCCGGGCGATGGCGCTGGCTCGGCACTCAAACGTTGATTTTCGAACCCACCGTGCGCTTCCCCGCCGCGACAAAGTATCGCGTGCTTGTGCCTGCTGGAACAGTTGCGGCTAGCGGCAATCGCCTCGACGTAGAGATTGCATTCGAATTCAAAACACCCCCAGCCAAGTTGATCTCGAAGTATCCCGTCACCGAATCAGTCGTACTCACGCCATTGCTACTGATGACCTTCGACCAGCGAGTCGACGCCAAAGCCCTTCTTGAGTTCGTTCATCTCAAAGATCATAAGAAGGAGCGCAAGCTTCGCATTGCGACACCGGCCGAGATTGAAGCCGACCCGTATGCAAAGAAACAAACCGAACACGCCGAACCGGGACGTTGGATCGCATTTACACCGAAGTCGCCCCTTAAGCCGGGGCGAAAGTTCGAAGTCACCATTGAAGCCGGTGCGCCTTCTGCAGAAGGTCCACGGAAGACGCAGGGGTCACAGGGTTTCAGTTTCTCCACCTACGACAAGCTTGCCGTCGACGACTATTCGTGCAGTGAAGAAGGCTCTTGCCAGCCCGGCCGTAGGTGGTGGGTGCGCTTCAACAATGCGCTCGACCCCAACCAAGAAGTCGACATCAAAGTCGAACCCGATGTAGCCAACCTCGAGGTCAACTTTCACCAACAACATCTTTCGATCGCCGGCGATATTCAACCCAAGACCTCATATCGAATCGTCGTACCCAAGGGCATTCGCGACACATTTGGTCAAACACTCAAACACGACGAACAAATTGCAATCACCACCGGCCACGCACGTCGTCGACTTCATGGTCCAACCGGGCCCGCGGTCACTCTGGCCCCGTTTGGACCGGCGGTACTCCCGATCCAATCGACAACCAACAAACAACTGAGCGTCAGGATCAATCGAGTAGAGCCGGAGGATTGGCACGCGTTCCAACAGTGGCAACAGGGACGCGTGCGCGGAAATGGGTTTGCACGTGGCGAAGTAGTTCAAGACACCTGGCGAACCCCAGATGATGAGGACCGATACAGCACCGTCGACATCGACCTTCGCTCGCACCTGAAGGGCAACTACGGTCACTTCGCGGTTTGGGTAGAAACCGCTGATCGCCATTCGGCACGTCAACTCTTGCTCGAGACTCAGGCGGGCAATGGTGACCGCAGAGATCATAGGCGCTGGTCTAGGCTGCCAGGCTCAGAGCTCGTCTACTGGGTGCAAGTGACGAAACTCGGACTCACCGCAGTCATGGACTCCAAATCGATTGTGAGTTGGGTGACCGCGCTGGGAGACGGCACTCCCGTCGAGAACGCCGAGGTCAGTCTCATTCCGCCGCTGGCAGCAACGGCAACCACAGACGCTTCGGGTCTTACACGGCAAGCCTTCGCTCAAAGAGCGGACCAAAGTGCCGTCTTGATCGCAAGAAAGGGGCGCGACTCTGCAATGCTTGCCGGCTACGGCATGCGGTACTTCGGAAACAATCAGAATACCCCGCGCACACTCTGGTACAAGTTCAGTGATCGCGGCGTCTACCGTCCCGGCGAAGAAGTTCACCTGAAGGGGTGGTTGCGGCACATCGACGCGCAAGATCATCGCACGTTGTCTGCGCCGGACGAGTCCATCGATCAAGTTGGGTGGAAGCTCAAGGGACCGCGCGGCAAGACGATTGAAGAAGGCAGCGCGAGCGTCACTGCACTCGGCGGCTTTCATCTCGCGGTCAAACTTCCCGAGAAAATTGAACTCGGAAACGCTGCCTTTGTTTTGACAGCGATGAAGCTCGGCGAGCCGGTCGAAGACGCAAGATCTGAGCACGCGGTTATGATCCAAGAGTTCCGCCGACCCGAGTTCGAAGTCATGGCCCGTTTCAACGACGCCGAGCACTTCCTTGGCGATACCGCGGTTGCTCACCTTGGGGCGAAGTATTTCGCGGGCGGAGGGCTCGCCGCGGCACCCGTGACATGGAACGTCACAGCGGAGTACGGAAGCTTCGTGCCGCCGCATCACGACGACTTTCAGTTCGGCAACTGGACGCCTTGGTGGGGACAGCGTCCGTTTCACCAACAAGCGCTCGAAAACATTGCGCATAGCGCAGTGACCGATGCAAAGGGCGAACACAGCCTGGCGATTGACCTCGTTGCCATCGAAAAGCCGCGGCCGTTTGTCGTGAAGGCTGAGGCACTCGTGCAGGATCGTAACCGCCAGAATTGGACAGGCCGAAGTCAGACCCTTGTCCACCCCGCGGCACTCTATGTCGGCCTGAACACGGAGCGTTCTTTCATCCAAGTAGGCGAGTCGCTCGATGTGGAGAGCGTAGTCGTCAATATCGCGGGCGAACGACAAGCCGGAATCGACGTTTCGCTGCACCTTGAAGAATCGAGCGACTTTCGTCGGCATGTAGATCCACAGTCAACAGCTGACGAGGAACCTCCCACTGTTCTGGAGCTATGCAAAATCAGATCAGAGTCAGAGGCTTTAACTTGTGGCTTTAAGATTGAAAAGAGCGGCAACTACCGGGTCGTCGCGTCGGTTCACGACGACCAGGGGCGCCGCAACGAATCGGAGCTTCAGGTTTGGGTTGCAGGGGCGAATGCTCAGCTTGATCGCGCCCTCGACCGCGAGCACGTTCAATTGATTCCCGACCGCCAGGAGTACAAGCCGGGCGACGTCGCCGAAGTATTGGTACAAGCGCCGTTCTTCCCCGCCGAAGGTCTTCTGATTCTGGGACGCAACGGCGTATCGAGGACCGAAACTTTTCGTGTGACCGAAGCCAATTACACGCTTCGCATTCCGATCCTTGAAGAGCATCTCGCGGGCGTCAGCGTTGCGGTTGAACTGGTCGGTGAGAGCGATGCTCAAGCCTCGAATGACAAACCGGCGCACAAGCGCATGGCATTCGCGGGCGGAACCCTTGAGCTGGCGGTTCCACCGCGCAGCCGCGACCTGATCGTATTGGCTACGCCTCAAACCCACACTCTCGCGCCCGGAGGAAAAACTGAAATCGACGTTCAGGTAAATGATGCCGCGGGTCACCCGCTTGCAGAAGCGGAAGTCGCGCTTGTCGTGGTCGATGAGTCAGTGCTTGCGCTTACGGGCTACACGCTCAACGACCCACTCGACATCTTCTACCCGAAAGCCTTTCCCGGGTATTCGACTCAGCACTTGCGATCGCAAATCACCCTGGCAACAAGTCGTCACGAGAACCCGCCTCAGTTCGAGGCCCCGATGATGCACTCCAAGGTTTCCATGGCCGCCGCTGCGGGTGTCGAACTCGATTCCATGGACCTCAGGGCCGCCCGATCACTGAGCTACGCCGGCAAAGCGGGCGTCGCTCCCGCATCGCCAGCTCCAATCGAACTACGCCGCGACTTCTCCGCCCTCGCGCTATTCGCGCCCGTCGTGACGACCGATGCAAACGGTCGCGCACGCGTACCCCTACAACTGCCCGATTCGATCACCCGCTATCGCATCATGGCCGTCGCGGTTTCAGGAGACCGATTCTTCGGCACCGGTGAATCGCAAGTCACTGCACGGCTCCCGCTGATGGTGCGCCCTTCCCCGCCCCGCTTCCTCAACTTTGGCGACAGCGTTGAGCTCCCGGTCACGTTGCAGAACCAAACCGACGAACCCATGGATGTCGACATTGCGATCCGAGGGACGAATGCATCCTTTGCTGCAAACGATGGCAAGAGCGCAGGGGTACGAGTAAGCGTGCCCGGCAATGACCGTGTCGAAGTCCGGTTCGCCGCATCACCCACAAGCGCGGGCACTGCAGCCTTTCAGGTTGCCGCCGCGACCGACGCAGCGACCGACGCAGCAAGTTTCAATTTTCCGGTTTGGACTCCAGCGACTCGCGAAGCGACAGCGACCTATGGTGTGATCGACGACGGCGTCATGGCCCAGCCGATCGTGATCCCGGACGCGGCGTGGCCCCAATTTGGCGGCCTCGAAATATCCGCGTCCTCAACGCAACTCCAGGCGTTGACCGACGCCATGCTTTACCTCAACACGTACGCGTTTAAATGCAGCGAGCAGATCTCTAGCCGCATGCTTTCGGTCATCGCATTAAAAGACGTGCTCGACGCTTTTGCGGTCGAGGGGATGCCCGACGCTTCCACCCTAACCAAGCGTCTCGAAGAAGACGTGGAGACGCTCGCGAGCATTCAGAACGCAGATGGAGGGTTTGGCTTCTGGCATCGCGGCTCAAAGTCCTGGCCCTACCTCACGATCCACGTCGCCCACGCACTCGCCCGAGCAAAGACACTCGATCTCGCATTTGACGAACACCCACGCCGTCAACTCGACCGCTATATCGCCAACATCGATCAACACATCAAAGCCGAAACGAGCAAGCGAACCGCCAATGCACTGCGCGCCTACGCACTTTACGTGCGAAGTCTAAGCGGAGATCTGGATCGCAAGCGCGCCCGAAGCCTGGCCCGTGAGAAAGACCTATCGATTGAATCACTTGGTTGGCTGCTTCCGCTCCTAAAAACGGATGCGCCCAACAACGATTTCGACGAAGCCTCGAGGCGCCTTGCCAACCAAGTCACCGAGACCGCCGCGGGAGCGCATTTCGTCACAAGTTATTCGGACGGCGCCCACGTGCTTCTGCACTCCGAACGGCGCGCCGACGGTGTTGTACTCGGCGGCCTGGTTGCCACTGATCCGGAAAACGACTTGATCCCAAAGTTGGTGCGCGGCTTACTCGCGCACCGGAAGGCCGGGCGCTGGAGCAACACCCAAGAGAACGTCTTCATCTTACTCGCCCTCTCCGAATACTTTGAGCGTTTCGAATCCGACATGCCCGACTTCGTCGCACGCTTTTGGCTTGGCGACGGGTTCGCGGGTGAGCATCCCTTCAAGGGACGATCAACCGATCGGGTCAAACTCGAAGTTCCAATGGCGACACTGCTCACGACCGACAGCCCGTCACCGCTCACACTTCAGAAGGACGGTCCCGGACGGCTCTATTATCGAATCGGAATGCGATACGCACCGAAGGTGCTCGTAACCGAGGCCGAAAATTTCGGCTTCGAGGTGAGCCGCGAATACGAAGCCGTCGACGATCCCGACGATGTCACCCAAGGCGAAGACAATACCGTGCGCATCAAAGCGGGCGCGCGAGTCAAGGTGACGGTCAGCATGATGAACCCGATGCGGCGCTATCACGTCGCGCTCGTCGACCCCCTGCCCGCAGGCCTCGAGCCCATCAATTCGGCGTTGGCGACGACCGAACAGCTGCCTTCCAGCGAAGATCGGGTCGGCCATTGGTGGTGGTCGCGCCAGTGGTACGAGCACGAAAATTTGCGCGACGAACGCGCCGAGGCTTTCACGTCGCTACTACGGGAAGGGGTCCACACTTACAGCTACTTCGCGCGGGCGACCACGCCGGGAGAATTTATCGCTCCCCCGGCGCGGGCCGAAGAGATGTATCACCCAGAAACCTTTGGGCGATCCTCGTCGTTTCACGTCATCATCAAATAGCCGTCAAGCCGTTTTCGAATAGAGTTCGAATCACCGACGCGAAGTGACCCGCTCTAGTACCAACGCCAACTAGAGCTTCGAGATCACTTGATCGCCAAGCTTCGCGATGCCCTCCATCGGGTTCTTGGTGCCAAGGCCAAAGAGCGGACAGATCAACCGCGACACACCGAGGTCTTCGAAGCGCTTGATGTTGTCGAACGCGTCGTCGTTCAGCATCCACATCGATGAAACTTCGATCTCGGAGACGTCGCGCCCTTCGGCCGCACATGCGTCCTTCAACTTCGCGAGGTCCGGCTTGATCTGATCTGGCGTCATGGTGGGCGAGAACCAACCCTGGCCAAACTTTGCGACGCGCTCAAACGCCTTGCCCTTCGAGCCACCGATGTGAACGTCCAAGGCCTTCGGGACCGGGTAACTCTTGAAACCTGTCCAGTTGAGGAATTCACTCTGATGCTCAACCGTGTCGCCGCTCCAAACCTTCTTCATCGCGGTGAGGTAGTCGTCGAAACGAGCTCCGCGCTTTTCGAAGGGGGTCCCCATTGCGAGGAACTCTTCTTGGAGCCATCCGATACCAACGCCAAGCATGAAGCGACCATTCGAAATCATGTCGAGGCTGGCAGCTTGTTTCGCCATAAAGAGCGGGTTGCTCTGGGACAAAATGTTGACACCAGTGCCAAGCCGAAGCTTCGTGGTGTTCATCGCGACGGCGGTGAGTGCGATTAACGGATCGACAAAGTTTGTTTCCGGGGTCGTACCCATCTTGCCGTTCGGGCTGTAGGGGTACTTGGACGAATAGTCATTCGGCACGATCACGTGTTCAAAGGTCCAAACCGATTCAACGCCAGCGTTCTCTGCCGCTTGCGCCATGCCGATCATCTGTTCGACAGAACTCACGCCGACGTTCACGGGGATCAATGCAAATTTCATGGGGGTGCTCCTCTTTAAAAAATTGGGAGCCGATACTAGCAGTCACGCGGTGCAACTCGTGGGTTGCGAGGTGGATGATGGCCTAAGACCCGGCGAGGATTTGTTCAACGAGCAACATGCGCTGCACTTGACCCGTCGCGGCAGTTCGCGGTAGTGCGTCGACGATCTCAAGACGTCGTGGCCGTTTGAAGCCGGCAAGCTGCGCGTCACTCACTTTCTGCACGTCTGCTAGAGAAAGTGCAACATCGCCATTCGGGACCACCACCGCACACACCACTTCGCCCCATTTCGGGTCAGGAACGCCGACGACCGCCACTTCCCTGATCTTTGGATGCGCGGCCAACACGGCTTCGACTTCGGCGGGCGCCACGGCTTCACCACCCGTGCGGATCAGTTCTTTGATCCGTCCTACGACGGAGAGGTAGCCCTCTTCGTCCAAGGCGCCGATGTCGCCGCTACAATACCAACCGTCTCGAAGCGCTTCGGCGGTTGCTTCGGGGTTCTCGAAGTATCCGTCCAGCATAAGCGGCGAGCGCACTTGGATCTCACCGCCCTCGCCGATTCGAAGTTCGACGCTGGGAGAAGGCTGTCCGACGCTTCCCGGCTTTCGCAAAACATCTTCGTCAAGCAGTGCCGTTGCAGACCCCGTCTCAGTGGATCCGTAATAGATACGCACGACGCTTTTCGGAAAGCGTTTCTTCAATGCTTGGATCAATTCGACGGGTGTCGCCGACGTGCCCGTGTCGATAAAGCGCAGGTGTGACGTATCGAAGCGTTCGGACGCAACTTCAAGAATTCGGTTCCAGATCGCGGGGATGCAATACAGGCGATTCGCGCGCCGCGCTTCGACAGCGCCGAGTATGGCTTCGGCTGTTGCACTCGCGACAAACGTGATTTCACCCTGGGTTTGCCAGGCAGCAAGCGAGAGTGTGAAGGCCGCCATATGAAAGAGCGGAAACATACAGACCGAGCGTTCGGGTTCGGTGAGGAAGACACCCTGGTAGGTACGCAGCCAGTTTGCGCGATGTGAAAGGATCACGCCCTTAGGAGCGCCGGTACTGCCGCTGGTAAAGAAGATGACTTGCGGGTGATATTCCTCCAAGGCCAGTTCAGTGATGTCGACTGTGGCTGGTGGGAGTTCGGATGGAACAAACCGGATGACGTCAGGGAGTGCTTCAGCCGCGCCGACACTACCGACAAGCGACACACCGATTTCTCTCGCGAGCTTTGCCGTGGCCTGCGCGCGTTCGGGGTCGGCGATCAAAATTGTTGGCCGCGCCATACGTGCGATCGGCGCGGCTTCTTCTATCCCAAGTCGAGCGTTGAGCGGCGCGAAGACGGCGCCCAACTTCGCGGTTGCAACAAACAAGGGAAGCACTTCAAGGCAAGTGTCGGCCCACGTCACCACGCGATCGCCGTGCCCGATGCCGAGATCGCGCAGCGCAATCGCGATCTGATTCGCGTGCGCGTTGAGTTCACCGTAGGTGAGCTCGATCCCCTCCATCGAAGCCGCCACGCGCTCGGGCGCGGCGCCGGCATGTCGACGGATCAGATCACCAATCAAGAGCTTCGGGACGCGGGGGGACATGAGATTCCTTCGACGGTCGTGTGCGCTTCGGCATTCTAGGCGCCGTGAGATTTTAGTTGCGTCGCGATCGCAGAGAGAATATGATTCTTTCATTGAAGAATGCCATTCTGATTTCAAAGGCATCGCAAAAACAAAGAAAAGTCACTTTGTTTTCAATTCGTTGAGGCTGAACCTGCTGCTATCGCAGGGACCACCTCGAAGGAGACGACATGGCGAGCGAATCCGGCGAACGCGCCTTTGGCGACATCGCGAGCAAGCTGCTGTTCGAAAACGAGCGCGTCCGGATCTGGGAAATGCGCCTCGAAGCGGGCACCACCGGCCCCGTCCACAAACACGACTGCGATCACGTGTTGATTCAGATTTCCGGCGACCGTATGGCGGTCGTCCCGGAGCCCGACACCCAGAGCGAATACAAGGACTACATGGAAGCCGACGTCTTTCCCGGCAACTACTTCTTTGTCGAAAAGGGCGGCATCGAAGCGGCGCGAAACGTGGGCAAAGAAGACTTCCACGAGATCGTCGTCGAGTTGAAGGAATAGTTCGGTGGACCTTCGCTATTCGAAAGAGGACGAAGCGTTTCGCAGCGAACTGCGCAGCTGGCTTGCCCGCGAAGTTCCCGCGCACGGTGCCCCGCCCAAAGAAGGCGACTGGCCCGCGCGACGCGACTACGACACGGGCTGGCAACGAAAGCTCTATGAAGGCGGATACGCGGGCATCAACTGGCCTGCCGAATACGGTGGACGGGGCGCACCGCTTTCTGAACAGCTCGTCTACTACGAAGAAATCGCACGGGCGAATGCACCGTACATCGGCGTGAACTTTGTCGGCATGCTGCACGGGGGCCCAACGTTGATCGTCGAAGGCAGCGACGAGCAGAAAAAACAGCACGTCCAAAAGATCTTGTCCGGCGAAGAAGTTTGGTGCCAAGGTTTTTCGGAACCGAACGCGGGCTCGGACCTCGCAAGTCTTTCGACTCGCGCTGTTCGCGTGGGCGATGAGTACGTGATCAATGGCCACAAAATTTGGACGTCATTCGCGCAGGCTGCCGACTATTGTGAGCTATTGGTTCGCACCGATGTCGACGCACCGAAGCACCGTGGCATCAGCTGGCTCATTTTGCCGATGGATACGCCGGGCATTGAGATTCGCCCGCTCAAGACCCTCGTCGGGACAAGCGAGTTCAGTGAGGTGTTTCTCGAAGATGTACGCGTCCCGGTTACCCATCGAGTGGGTGCCGAAAACGAAGGCTGGCGCATCGCCAACGTCACGCTTCGGTTTGAGCGCGGCACTTCGTTTGCGAGCCAAATGGTTGAGTTGAAGCAATATCTCGCAAACATCATCGACACGGCCAAACGAATCGGAGGTGGTGGAGTGAGTGAAGGCTCCGCGTGGGACGACTCGGGCCTGCGACACGAAGTCGGGCACCTGCAGGCTGAGCTCGACGCACTTTGGGCCATGCTCAAGCTTTCCATTTCCCAGGCTGGCGACAACGGTGTACCGGGCCTTGGCGGGTCTGCCTTGAAGCTCGTATACACCGAGCTCTTCCAGCGCGTGGCTGACCTTGGTGTTCGCATTCTCGGTCGCGCCGGGCTTTCCCGCGACGACATAGGCGGTCTACCCGTTCATCACTTTTCATTTTCGGCGATGCAATCGCTCTCGCTCACCATCGCTGCCGGGAGCTCACAAATTCAACGCAACATCGTCGCCGAGCGCATCCTCGGCATGCCGAAGGAACGATAGTTCATGGACTTTCGCCCGAGCGAAGATCAACTCGAACTCCAGGCAGGCATCACTACATTCTGCACTGAGCGCTGTTCAGACCTTGAGTTGCGACGGATCGATGAAGCCGGCGGCTTCGATCCAACGCTGTGGCGCGACCTCGCAGAGCTTGGTGTGTTTCAATTGCATCTCGCTGCTGCCAACGGTGGTTTGGGCCTTGGTCTCGCGGACTCAGTCCTCGTCTATGAAGCACTCGGACAGCGCATCGTTCCCGGCCCACTCGTCTACACACAACTCGCCGCGTCCTTGGTCGATGGCGCGGCAACGGGTGAATGCGTTGTCGGCGGGCTTGACCTTCATCTCTCTCCGCAGGGTCCGCACCTCGTCGAATACAAAGAACAGCTTGACGCCCTGCTTTTGCTCAAAGAAGACGGCGTCTATCGAGTCGACACCAATGACATTGCAGGGCGCACCATCGAAAGTCCTCTTGACCCCCTCACTCCCGTCTTCTGCGCCGAACAGCTTCCGACGGGAGAGAAGATCGGCGACGAAAAGACCGCACAGCGGCTGCGCTTTGAAGGCATGGCCCTCTCGTCTGCGCTGTTACTCGGCATCGTCGAGTCGACCCTGGAAATTGCGTTGGCTTTTGCGAAAGAGCGTGAGCAGTTCGGTCGAGCCATTGGGTCATTTCAATCGATCAAGCACATGTTGGCCGACATGTTTGTAAGGCAAGAACTCGCCCGTGCTTCGGTGTATGCCGCGGGTGCGACACTGGACGACCCCGGTGTGGGCGACCTTGAACAGGCCGTGCGCGGCGCAAAGTTAATCGCCGGCGAAGCGGCGACGAAGAATGCCCGCGCGTGCATCCAGATTCATGGCGGCATGGGATACACGTGGGAAGTGATGGATCACTATTTCTTGAAGCGAGCAATGGTTCTGCAAAACGCGTTCGGCGTTGACCGAGACCACTGCGAAGCCATCGCCAAGATCACAGAAAAAGTGCCACTGGAAATTCGCTATGCCGGATAACGCCCCCGCCGGCCGCAGCACACCTCGTTCTCGCGCCCTTCGCGGCGTCGATCGCACGATGGAGCGCCGAAGGCTCATCTACGAAAACGAAGTCAAACGACTCGTCGACGCGGGGTTTGCCCTCGTACAGCGTACTGGCCGACTCGAACCGACAGTCGGTGACATTGTCGCCGAAGCTGGCCTCTCAAACCAAGCCTTCTACAAGCACTTCCATTCCAAAGACGAACTCCTCCTCGCAATGCTCGAAGAAGGCATCTTGCTATTGCGCAGTTACATCGAACATCGCGTGAGTTCCGGGTCGAGCCCGACGGAGCGAGTTCGCAATTGGCTTTGGGGCATCCTTGAACAAGCGTTGAGCGAACAAGCGGCAGCCGCAACGCGCCCGTTTGTGATCTCTCGTGCAAGGTTGGCCGAGCGGTTCCCCACCGAAGTCAAGCAAGCCGAAAACGGCCTCAACGCAATCCTGCGAAGTGAAATTGAAAGCGGTGTTCAAGCCGGGGAACTGGAAGCCAGTCACCCCGAACTTGATTCTCAACTCCTTTACAACCTCGCGATGGGTTGGGTCGAGCGTCAACTCATCACCCCGAGCGTGGATGCGCGCGCCGAAGCCGACCACCTGGTCGCGTTCGCGCTGCGCGGTCTCTCACAAGCGGAGTCTTCGCCCGCTTAGTTCGGCGAACTTTTCTTTCTCCAAAAGGCGAAACATGGAACATGAAATCATGATGACCGGTGTGGGTGGGCAAGGCGTGCAGCTTGCAGCCCAGATCCTCGCCCGATCCGCCGTCGTCGAGCAGAGAGAAGTCATGACGCTCGGGACTTACGGCGGGACGATGCGGGGCGGGAATACAGACTCGACCTTGGTTGTCGCGGACGGTCCGATTCATTCGCCGCCGATCGTCGCCGAGGTAGGGATCGCCCTCGCGATGCATCATGCGTTCTTCGAACCAGTTGCAAAAAAACTCCGCCCCGGTGCATTGGTCGTGGTGAACTCGACCATCTTCGAAGAAAAGGTGCAAGCCGAAGACGCTAGCTGTCTCGAAATCCCAGCGACTCGCATCGCGAGCGACCTCGGCGTTGGAATGGCGGCGTCGCTAGTGCTCATCGCAGCCTTTGCGAAGTACACGGGCTTCGTATCCCTCGACTCCCTTGTCGCAGGCATGGAGCAGTCGGTGCCCTCCTACCGCAGCCAACACGTTGAAGGCAACGCGAAAGCACTGCGTGCCGGTTATGACGCAATCGAACCCGGCGGAACGCCTGCATGGCCCGACGTGGGAGGCACATCATGAGTACGACGCTCAGTCGCGGAACCGTGACGATCGCGACCGAACGCTGCAAGGGTTGTGAGCTTTGCATACCCGCTTGCAAGCCAAACGTGTTGACGATGAGCCAGGCACGCAATGAACTCGGCGTCTCGTATCCCGAACTAGCACCGGGTTGCACGAGCTGTGGTGCGTGTTTGCTCGTGTGCCCCGACTTTTGTTTCGAGATCTACCGATTCGAATCGCCGGTGTCTCACGAAGAAGTCCAAAACTCCGAGGTTGGATCATGACGCGCAAACTAATGGAAGGCTCCGAAGCGATGGCCGAGGCCGCGGTAATGGCCGGGTGTCGTTTCTTCGCGGGCTACCCC
>JASDVE010000225.1:19111-19457 GCA_041891195.1 Myxococcota bacterium
GGCTACCCCATGACACCCTTCACCGAATTGCTTGAAAATTTTGCCAAGCAGCTTCCCGCGGTTGACGGCGTGTCGATCAATGCAGAGAGCGAGATTGAAGCGATTGGCATGGCATGGGGAGCGCTGGCAACCGGCGCCCGGGCGGCGACGGGCTCGACAGGCCAAGGTCTCGCCCTTATGCAAGAGTCGCTTTCGGAACTCACGCGTTCTGAGCTGCCACTCGTTTACTTCAACATGGCCCGTGGCCAATACGACTACTACCAAGCGACCCGAGGCGGTGGGCACGGAGACTATCGACATATCGTCCTCGCCCCGATCGATGTACATGAGGCGGTCGAGTTAACTC
>JASDVE010000226.1:0-19447 GCA_041891195.1 Myxococcota bacterium
GTTGGCGCGCACGCCATCGTCGAAGCGGCCAGTGTCTTCCAGACGAACGCATTCACGATTCAGTCGGCGGCATTCACGGGTCTTCCAAACCTCACGGCTCTCAAGCTCAGCTTGGTTGCCGGCGCGGGTAACTTCGGAGAAGCCGCGACTTACGTCAACGCGTTGGACGCGGGTAGCCCAACCGTGACTGGTTTCGGTGGTGTCGAGGTGAACACCGGTACAGCGACGCTTACGGCTGGCGGCTTCCAGTTCGCCATTGACCTGGGTGTTCTCGGTAGCGGGGGCCAGAATATCGTTGCCAACGTTCTCCAGAACAGCCTTGTTCTCACGGGCGCTCCGTTCAATACAGGAGCCGCGAACATCACGGGTTTGTCCTCAAACATCGTCGCTGTTCCGGCATTCCTGAATACGACGGGCGTTGCGTTTACGCTTAACCTCACGACCGTTCAGTTGATCACGGCGTACGAGATCACCGCAGCTGGTGTCCCGGTCACGAACAACACGGTTGCCATTAATCATGGTACGAATGCCTTGGCATCCAGCAATTCGGCTGGCTCGATCAAGATGGTTTCGCCCTTCCGCATCAAGACGGGTAGCCTCGCGGGTAACATCGCTGGTTCTATGACCAAGACGTTCACCTTCGTTCCGGAGCCGGGCACTGTTCTTCTGCTCGTGACGGGCGCAGCTGGCCTCGCGATCGTCGGCCGCAAGCGAATGCGCAAGTAAGCAAAGCGCATCTACTTAGGTAGTGAAATTGGGCGGCCATCCCTCGGGATGGTCGCCTTTTTCTTTTTGATTTAGCCGGTACGGCTGCCTATGCATTAAAGAATCGGGTTAGACTCCTAGCCGCCTGAGTCAGCTGGGCGCGAGCCTTGTGCGTGCTTCATTGCGCGAAATACTGCACAATTTTGGACGATGAACGGTCAAACCGGTAGAGACTGAGGGACGGGACCCCGCAACGATGGCAAAACCCACGATTCTGAATTCTGCATGGATCTACTTTGTGGCAGCGGCCCTGCTGATCGTGGGAGCGGTTGCGAGCCAATTTGAGATCAACCTTCCTCGCGAGCGCCCGACGGGGACAGTCGAAGACTTCCTCAAGCTCGGTGAACGCGAAGATTTGAACGTCTTGTTCATTGTGATCGACACGCTTCGTGCCGATCGCATGGACGCGTATGGCGCAGAACGCAAGACCAGCCCCAACATGACCGAACTCGCGTCGACCGGCATTCTTTTCAATGCCGTCGAGAGCCAGTCGAGCTGGACCAAGGCATCAATGGCGTCGATGTGGCAGGGAATCTACCCAGAGCGCACTGGGATCCAGCGTTACATGAAGTCCATGACTGATGATGCCCAGATGCCGGCAGAGATCATGCGAGACGGTGGCTTCGTGACCGGCGGTATTTGGCGTAACGGTTGGGTCGCGGCGAACTTTGGGTTCAACCAGGGATTCGATCTCTACGTGCGCCCACCACCGGTCACACGCCGTGGAATGCAAGGGGGGAATCCGTCAGCACACGGGCTCAGCGGAACCGACTACGACGCGACAGAGGCGGCATTCGGATTCCTTGACTCCTACAGGAACGATCGCTGGTTTCTCTACGTGCACTACATGGACGTGCATCAGTATCTATACGCCGACACCTCGCCCGTATATGGAACCAACCTGCTCGACTTCTACGATGCGTCGATTCACTGGGTTGACCGCAACGTCGCGTTTATGATGAGCGCCCTGCAAGACCAGAACTTGGCCGACAAGACCATGGTTGTCATCATGTCGGACCATGGCGAAGGTTTCTGGGAGCACGGAGAGGAAGGGCATGCCCGGACGCTCTTCAAAGAAGTTCAGCATGTTCCACTGATCATTATCCCACCGTTCAAGATTCCGGGTGGAGTCGTAGTAAACGAGCAAGTCGCAAACGTGGATATCTGGCCCACGATCCTCGATATCCTCGACCTGCCCCCGCTCGAGCGTGCGGAGGGCAAATCGCTGCTGCCCTTGATTGCCGCGCAGGGAAGCACACCCCCGCCGGCGGACAAACTTGCGGAACTGACCGGCCGGGCCGTGTTCTCCCAATTGGACCTTTCGTGGGGCAAGGTGGATGCCCCGTCAGACTCCATCACCGCGATCGTCAAAGGCGACCATCGCGCGATCGTCCGACAGACCCAAGAGGCACAGCAGTGGCTATTCGACCGGTCCTCGGACCCGATGGAATTAAAAAACGTCGTTGCCGAACAGCCTGAGGTCTACGCCGACCTTCGCAGTGAGCTCCAAGCGTTCCTCGACTACGAGCCTGAAAATGCGGTCGAGACTCGAGAGATCGAACTCGACGATATGGCGCTCCACCAGCTGCGCGCCTTGGGCTACGTCGTCGAGCCGCGCACGAAGGCAAGGCCCGCGGCGAAGGAATAAGCGCGGGCTATTCCTCCCCGCTCGTTTCTGTTGGCTCGAAGAACTAGGGTCGATGATGCGTTTCGAGTGCCGACGTCTGTGCGTGGCGATCCAGCGCGAGTTCAATCAGCCGGTCGAGCAATTCGGTGTAGCTGAGCCCGGTTGCTTCCCATAGCCGCGGGAACATCGAAACCTCGGTAAAGCCCGGCAGGCTGTTGAGCTCGTTGATAAAAAGTTCTCCGTCGCTGCGCCGCAAAAGAAAGTCGACACGCGCGAGCCCGGTGGCTTCGAGAGCGCGAAACGCCCGAATGGCGAGTTCGCGGATCGCGTCGCTTTGTTCTTGTGTGACTTCGGCGGGAATGATGAGTTGCGTCGAATCGTCGAGATACTTCGCCTCATAATCGTAGAATGCACTCTTGGGTCGGATCTCTCCGGGAAGTGACGCCTGCGGTGAGTCGTTGCCAATCACCGCGACCTCAACTTCCCGGGCATCGACCGCTTGTTCAATGATGATCTTGGTGTCGTAGCGGCGCGCTTCTTCGATCGCGGCGACCAACTCGTCCAAGTTCTCTGCGCAACAAATGCCAACCGATGATCCTGAATTGGCGGGCTTCACGTAGAGCGGTGCACCCAATTCGCCCAGAGCACGACGTGCGGTGTCGGGAATGCGTTCGGGTGTGAGATCGTTGCCACGAAAGGTGAGCCAGGGGACCACGGGCAAACCGGCGGCGCGCAGCAAGCGCTTGGCGGTGTCTTTGTCCATTTGAACCGCCGAAGCGAGTACGCCAGACCCGACGTACGCAATCCCGGCCATTTCGAGAAGCCCCTGTAGCGAACCGTCTTCGCCCCCGCGGCCATGAATGATTGGGAAGATGACGTCCAGGCTTGCGCCGAGACTCCCGGCGCCTCCCGGAACCAACGTGTCGCCACCCGGCTTTGCGGGCAGGACCACTTCGTCAGATGCGTTGTCGCCGAGTGCCTTGGCTTCTGCTCCTAGAAGCACCGCCGGCTCGATGTTAGGCGGCGCCAAATGCCAGCGTCCGTCAGGGTCAACACCCAGCAAAGTAATCTCGTAGCGCTTGCGATCGAGCGCATTCAGGATCGACGTCGCCGAAATGATCGACACCTGATGTTCCACGGACCGCCCACCAAACAAAAGTCCCACGCGCAGCTTGCTCATCTCGCCCCCTCCACCGGAGAGCATATCTTCGATCGCCGCGAAACGCCTGAAATCGCCTTGGTTGACCCCCCTCGGCAAGCCTCGTACATTCACCTGATGCCTCCCCCGCAAAGCACAATCGATTCTTCACCGGCCCGTGTCTCGGTGTCCGCGCCTCCTTCTGAGCTCTCGCCCGAGCTTGAGGAGAAGGAGTTGATACTGCACGCTCTGCTGCGGAAGACAGGAGGGCTCGCCGTCGCGTTTTCGGGTGGCGTCGATTCGAGTTATCTCGCCTATGCGGCCAAAAAAGTGCTCGGCGAAAAATGTCTGGCCGTCACCGCGCTGTCGCCTTCTTATCCCAAGGTTCAACGGGAGATGGCGGAGCGGATCGTGGGGGGCTTCGAGATCCCACACCGCTTCATCGAAGCGCATGAAATGAACAACCCCGAATACCGCGCGAATAACGCTGACCGTTGTTACCACTGCAAGACGGAGCTCTTCGACCGCATTGACGACATTATGGATCAGCTGGATTTCGACTCGGTCGCGTACGGTATCAACCTCGACGACACCGGTGATTTTCGACCCGGCCACAGAGCCGCCCACGAGCACAGCGTGCTGGCCCCGCTGCTCGACGCCAATCTAGGCAAAGAAGAGATCCGCATCCTTTCCCGGCGCGCTGGCTTGCCCACTGCCGAGCTTCCCTCTTCCGCATGCCTCGCTTCGCGGTTGCCGTATGGGATGGAAGTCACAAGCGAACGCCTGATCCAGGTCGAGCTCGGAGAAGACCGTTTGCGCGCGCTCGGTTTCGAACAAATTCGACTGCGTCATCACGGCAATTTGGCGCGCATCGAGATATCGCCCGAAGAACTTCCCAAAGCGCTCGAACCCACAATGGCCGCCGCGATTGCGAAGACGATCAAGGCTCTCGGCTTTCGTTTCATCACCCTCGACCTCGAGGGCTATCGCACCGGCTCCCTCAACGCGGTTCTTCCGGCGGACGTTCTGAAAAATTCGCACGCGGACCGCGAAGAGCCGCAACTCACCGGCGAGTCCGGCTAAAGAGTCACTCATGGATCCGTTTATCGAATGTGTTGGCGACCCTCGCGCGATGGGTCACGGTCAGGGGCTTGCGCACCGGGCTGAAATTCAGGCATGCATCGCTGCTGCGGGTGGACGCGTCCGGCGAAGTCGCTTGCCTTCGTTGCGTGCGCTTACGTCAGGTGGCGCGTTGGGCTCGGGCATTGGACGCGAAGTCATTCGCCACTACACCCACTTGGCCGAGCGGATGGCGGGGATCGCGCGAAATGCGGACGTGCCCTTCGCATCGCTGATGGATCTGTTCTGCGCCGCCACGGATGCGGCAGGGCCGGACGACGACCTGGTTGCGCCCGCGATTGCGATCGGGGCGCGGCAAACGCAAAGCGCGTCCGGTGGCCCGCTCGTATTGCGCACACTGTCGGGTGCATCGCTTGAGAGTAGCCCGTGGATTCTGCGCAAGAGCCGACCCGAAGTTGGCTTTGCTTCCGCCGAAGTAACGTTGCCGTGGCTCGCGACTGCGATCGCGGGGATCAACGACGCTGGGGTTGCTGTCGCCATGGCGCCGCGCACCGCTTCATATGGCGGCGGTGTGAATGCGGGTGCAGTCAACCCGCGCCACGCGCCCCACGGTGTTCTGCTTGTGCAGGAATGTCTGCAGCGCTTCGAAGACATCGACGGCTGCATCGACTGGTGTCGCAAACGCCCACGCTCGGGCAACGTGAGCCTTGTGATCGGAGATGCGAACGGTGGGCTCGCGACCGTAAAAATCGAAGGTGAAGAATGCCGCGTTGTCGACGCAGGAGCGGGCATCGCGGTCGAAGGTGCAACAACGCCTGTTCGTGATCGCATCGTTTCCCAATATGCGGATCGAGAGCAGATCGACCTCGATGCACTCGTGACGGCGCACGGCGGCGAAAGCCTGCCAGCCAATGGGTGCTTGGTATGGCTCGAACCGGCGCGCCGAAGCCTTTCGTTGCGCAGCACGGTCGAGACCGGGAGCGCTGGAAAGTCGGTCGACATCACGCTCTAGCTTTGGATTGCGATGGATGGGGCTCTTCGGTTCGCGACTTCTTCGTGCACCGCTTTGCCGATGAAGTAGAGCCCTGCGCCTAAGAAGAAGAGGTTGGCGGTGTTCCGCGCGCCAATCAGCCAGAAGGGCCAGTCGGGTTTGCCGATGAAGTCCCAGGGGCCCATGAGCAGCAGGTCCCCGCACATCCACGCGTAGGCGCCGTAGATGTACGCGGTCGCGAGTAGCGACGCGGTGACGGCGAACCATCGTGTGCTCATCAGCCAAAACGGAATCACCCAGGCGAAGTATTGAAACGCCCAGAAGTTGGTGATGCCGTAAAAGATCGCGTAGCTCCCAGCCACCGTTGTCGCGATCCCCGAAACGTCTCGCGCGTTTCTACGCAACCAAGCGAACGCCACCATGGGTGTGACGCACATGAGCGTGTTGTGGTTGATCGTGAACTGGACAACTTCGACGTAAGTCATCCGGATCGCTTCGGGGACAGTCGAAACGGCGGGATAGATGTTCCGCAGCCCCCAACTCGCGATGCCGCTGCTCGTATGAATGTTGAGCCCTGGATAAAGAAAGACCGCCGTGATGACAGCATCTGCGTTCATCCATAGCGTGGGCCCGTAGCCAAGGAGTGCGACCGCTCCGGCACTCGCACAGAACTCCGCCCGAGCCCGCAGGGTAGGGAGTGCAAACAGAAACGCGGGTGCCATTAAGACGCCCGGGATCTTGATCCAGAGACAGGCACCGAGTGCAGCGCCGGCGAGCAGCGCTTTGTTGCGACTGACGAACCAAGTGGTTGTGACCAAGAAGAACGCGATCGCAGTGTCGGTGTTTCCGTGATACGCCGAAAAAATAATCGAGAGCGGATGTAGCCAATAGAGCGCCGCGACTTGGTGCGCGCGCTTGGTGCGACCGAGCAGGAGAACGATCATGGCCATGGTCGCGAGGTCGATCACAGCAAATGGCAGCCGCAGTAGCGCTGCGAAAGAAGCGCCGGTTGCGGTCGCGAGCTTGCCTAGGGTCGAAACGAGCAGTGCAGCCGGGGGCGGGTGGTTGAAAATCAGCGGACCGCCCTCGTAGTACGAGATCAGTCCCTGCTTTTCGAGCGCAATGGTATGGACGAGCCAGCTATCGACGTCCAGCGTGCCTGAGGTCGCGAAGACGAGGAACAGTCGAACAAAAGCACCCACTACGAGGGCCGCGATGAACCAGGGTTCATACGAGGTGCTGTGCGTACCGCCGGACTGCTCGCGGGTCACGGGAGGGCGCTAACGCGGGCGTCTGCCGCGTCCGCCTCCGCCTCGTCCGCCGCCGCCGCCGCCACCGCGACGTTTCTTCGGCCCGCTGCCGGACGAACTCGAGCCCGCCTGGGAGGCGTCGCCCTGTTCCATGGCGTCGGGTTCGGTGACTGTTGTTTCGGGACGGTGCTCAACAAGATAGGCGGCGAGGATCCCAGCCAGGTCGCGTCGACCTTCATGGCTGTCCGCAAGGGTTTCGACGACCGGGATCAAACGATCGATCTGGTCGGCGACGACGTCCTTGGGGAGCGAACGCATTTCGTGCTCGACTTTAACCTTCAAGCGCTCTGCAACGCGATCGCGGAGATCCTTTTCGGTCGGGATCTTCTTCTCGGTTGGTTTGATCTTGTTGACGTTCTGCATGTGCCTGAAGTTGCCGATGTCGAGGCCGGAAACCAGCGAGATCGCAACGCCGGACTTTCCCGCCCTCCCGGTTCGACCGGTTCGGTGAACGTAGACTTCGGGAGAGTCAGAAGCCGTGTAGCTGATGACGTGAGACAGATCGCTGATGTCGATGCCTCGCGCCGCAACGTCGGTGGCGACCAAAAACCGCAAATTGCCCTGCTTGATGGCGCGAATGGCCGCCTCGCGCGCGCCTTGCGTTAGATCTCCCGAAATTTGATCCGCGTCGATGTTGCGCTTGCTCAAGTAATTGGTGACGTAGCGAACGTCCGCCTTCGTGTTGCAAAAGATGATCGCGCTTTCCGGGTCTTCGTATTCGATAATGCGAAGCAGGGTTGCTTCTTTATTAGACGCCGTGCAGACGTAGTAGCAATGCTCGATCTGCTGGGGTGCGGTCTGGTCGTCGCTGAGCGTGACGTACTCTGCGTCGTGCTGGAAGAAGCGCGACAGCGAGCGAACTTTTTCGGGGATCGTTGCGGAAAAGAGATGCGTCTGCCGACCTTCCGGCAGGTGGGATGCGATCTCGCGCATGTCCGGCCAGAAACCGAGGGAAAGCATTTCGTCGGCTTCGTCGAGGATCAAGACCTGGAGCTTGTCGAAGTCCATGCGGCCGTTACCGATGTGGTCGAGGATCCGACCCGGAGTGCCCACGATGACGTGTGCGCCGGCTTCGAGGCCGTCGATCTGCGGGCCGTAGCCGACCCCACCATAAACTGCGAGGCAACGGACGCCTCGGTACTTGCCAATGGCTGTCACTTCCTGCGCAACTTGGATCGCAAGTTCGCGGGTGGGAAGCATGATCAAGGCCTGGGTCGACTTGGAGTCGACATCGATCGCCTCACAGACCGGAACGCCGAAGGCGCCCGTTTTGCCACTGCCCGTGAGCGCCTTGACGATAAGATCACCGCCTGACTGCATCAGTGGGATGGCTTTGGTCTGGACGGGCATTGGGGTGCTCCACCCCAGATCGGCAATGGCTTTTTGTGTGTCCTCAGAGAGAGACGTGAAAACGTCGGATTCAGTTGTCATTTCGGGGCGAGCCTATCGGTCGCAGGTTGTGGGCGCAATGGCGTCCAAAGCCACAGTTCGGGCAATTTTCAGATACGGGAAGCCAAGTCTGGGACTCGCCGCGGTTGCGGGCTAGCCTGCCCGCCATGTCGCGGATCACCCCGGAACAGGTTCACTACATCGCAGCCTTGGCTCGCCTTTCACTCGATGAAGGCGACGTCGCACGCATGGCTGCCGATATGGACCGCATCCTCGAATACGTTGACTCTCTGGCCGAACTCGACACCAGCGGGATCACGCCGACCGCGCACGCGATCGAGCTGCGCACCCCGGTGAGAGACGACATTGCGGCGCCGGGCATGGACCCATATCTCGCGGTTTCGAATGCACCGGAACGTGTGAACTCCGCTTTTTCGGTTCCAAAAGTATTAGACGGGGAAGAGCGCTGATGGACGACCGGGCTACGAGTCTCGTCGCACAGCGCGATGCGCTTGCGAGCGGGACCTGTTCATCTACGGAACTGATTGACGGTGCAGTCGATCGACACGACCAGACCAACGCATCGCTCAACGCGGTGCTGGGCCTGCGCGCAGAAGCCGCGCGCGCGGAAGCCAAAGAGTCCGATGTGCGCCGCGCCGCAGGCGAGCTTCGGTCGCCCATCGACGGCATCCCGATCCTGCTGAAAGACAACATGGTGCAGCGTGACGAGCCGACAACGTGTTCGTCGCGCATCCTCGAGGGATACGTTTCGCCGTACGACTCGTGCGTCGTCGAAAAGCTACAAGCAGCAGGCGCGATCATCATGGGTCGGACCAACATGGACGAGTTCGCGATGGGGTCGTCGACCGAAAACTCGGTGCATGGTGCGGCCCACAACCCTTGGGATCTCGAACGTGCATGCGGTGGATCATCGGGCGGCAGTGCGGCTTCGGTGGCAGCGGACATTACGCAAGCGGCGCTCGGGAGTGACACCGGGGGATCGATTCGCCAACCCGCGAGTTTCTGCGGTGTCACGGGAATTAAACCAACGTACGGCCGCGTATCGCGCTGGGGCCTCGTCGCCTACGCGTCGTCCCTCGATCAAATCGGTTGTTTCACCCATACCGCGCAAGATGCGGCGATCGTGTTGCAAACAATCGCCGGCCATGACGAACGCGATTCAACTTCAATCCCCGACGCGGTGCCCGATTACAGCGCGGCACTTACAGGGGACATTCGCGGCTTAAAGGTCGGACTGCCAAAGGAGTGTTTTGAAACTGAGGGCACCGACCCCGAAGTTCAAGAACGCGTGCGCGCCGGCATCGCCGAACTCGAAGCCGCAGGGGCCGAAGCGGTTGAGGTCAACCTTCCCCACACGAAGTACGGCGTTGCCGCTTACTATTTGATCGCGACAGCCGAAGCGTCGAGCAATCTCGCGCGCTTCGATGGTGCGCGCTACGGACATCGCGCCAGCGGCGTAAAAGATCTGAAAGAAATGTACGAACGGTCGCGTTCAGAGGGGTTCGGCGCCGAAGTGAAACGACGCATCATGCTTGGCACCTACGTGCTTTCGGCTGGCTACTTCGATGCGTATTACAAGAAGGCCCAACAGGTGCGAACGCTGCTGCGGCAGGACTTCGAGAGTGCTTTCGCGAAGTGCGACGTGATCGCGACGCCGACGAGTCCCGAAGTGGCGTTCAAGCTCGGCGAGAAAACGGAAGACCCGATCAGCATGTACTTGTCTGACGTATTCACCGTGTCGGCAAACCTTGCGGGCATTCCCGGTGTTTCAGTTCCGTGCGGTACAAGCGCGAACATGCCGGTTGGTCTTCAACTGCTTGGCCGGGTACTCGACGAAGAAACGCTGCTCCGCACCGCCGACGTTTTTCAGCAACGCACAGACCATCACACCGATCGACCGGGAGGAATCGCGTGAGCGACGAACCCAAAGTGGCGTTGTATCTGGGCTACGAGTCCGTCATTGGCCTCGAAGTCCATACGCACCTTCGCACCGACTCGAAACTCTTTAGCCCGGCGCCGGTGCGTTACGGAGACGAGCCCAACTGCAACACGCACCCAATCGACCTCGCGCTTCCCGGTGTGCTGCCCGTTTTGAATCGTGCCGTCATTGATCTCGCGATTCGCGTTGGTCTTGCGACGAACAGCACGATCAACGAACGCTCCGTATTCTCGCGCAAGAACTACTTCTATCCCGATCTTCCGAAGGGTTATCAGATCTCACAGTACGAGGAGCCTACGGTGAGCGACGGCTGGCTCGAAATCGAGGTTCCGGTTGCGACGGGCGGAAAGAAAGGAAAGAAAGGAAAGCAGGGCAAGCAAGCTGAGCCGACCAAAAAGCGGGTCGGGATCACGCGTGCACACCTCGAAGAAGACGCCGGCAAGTCGATTCACGATTCGGCACTCGCGGGCAGCGGTACCCTCGTCGATCTAAATCGTTCGGGCGTAGCGCTACTGGAAATTGTGTCTGAGCCCGACCTGCGTTCTGCCGCTGAGGCGAGTGCCTATTTGCGCAAGCTGCGGGCGATCTTGCGTTATATCGGCGTCTCCGACGCAGACATGGAAAAGGGACAGTTTCGCTGCGATGCGAACATTTCGTTGCGCAGGCCCGGTGATGAGCTCGGCACGCGAACCGAGATTAAAAACCTGAACTCGTTTGCGTTCGTCGAAGCTGCGATCAACGCCGAAATCGAACGCCAGGCAGAGGTCCTCGACGACGGGGGTGAAGTCGTTCAAGCCACGATGGCTTTCGATTCAAATACAAACCGAACGAGCGTGATGCGCCTCAAAGAGAATGCGGACGATTACCGTTATTTTGATGATCCGGACCTGATCCCGCTGCAAATCACTGAAGCGGACGTGGAAGCGGTGCGTGCGGTTTTGCCGGAGCTCCCGGACGCGAAGCGCGATCGCTTCGAGGGCGACTTTGGTCTTTCGCGCATGGACGCGACCACACTCACCGCGAACCTCGTGTTGGCACAGCTGTTCGAAGCGACGCTCGAGGTCTACAACCAACCCAAGTCGATCGCGAACTGGATCCAGCGCGACGTCTTGCAGTTCATTCGCGACAAAGACATCGAGATCGAAGCCACCGCGCTGACCCCGGCGAACCTCGCATCGCTTGTTGAACTCGTCGACACGGGGCGCCTCACCGTGAAGAACGGCCGCGAAGTGTTCCTCGCACTCGCCGAATCAGGCGGCGATCCCGCACAGATCATGGCCGAGCGAAGCCTCGAAGCCGTACAAGACACAGGCTTGATCGAAGGCGTCGCGAAGGAAGTGCTTGCCAACAACCCCGATTCCGTCACGGCCTATCGTGAGGGTGACGGCAAGGTGCTCAATTTCTTAATGGGCCAGGTGATGAAGGCAACGAAGGGCAAGGCGAGTCCGGCAGACGTAAAGAGAATCCTCGAAAGCGAACTGCAAGCATCCTGATCGCGTTTCGTGTTTCGAATCGCTGAGTTCCCAACGGAGTCTTCATGTCTGATTCGACCGCAAGCTGGTACACGCTCCGCTGGACTGACGACGCGGTCATGATGCTCGACCAACGCCAGCTGCCCGAACAAGAAAAATACCTCGCGCTAACCAGCGTGGAAGACATCGCCGTTGCGATTGAAGACCTCGTGGTTCGCGGCGCACCTGCAATTGGATGCGCGGCCGCGATGGGGATCGCGCGCGCCGCAGTGACAAGCGACGCGAGCACGGTTGGCGCGCTTCTCGCCGACCTCGATCGCGCAAAGGAACGCCTCGCGAAGACGCGCCCGACCGCGGTGAACTTGTTTTGGGCACTGGAACGCATGGCGGCACTCTGGACGTCGACGGCGAAGGGCGGAAACGTAGAAGTCATTCGCAGCACACTCGTTCGCGAAGCGCAGACGATCCACGACGATGACATCGAAATTTGCAGGGGCATCGGACGTGTGGGCCTAGACGTTGTACCGGAAGGCGGTCGCATTCTCACGCATTGCAACGCGGGGGGGCTCGCCACTGCGGGCTATGGAACCGCGCTCGGTGTGGTGCGGGCCGCGGCGGAAGCCGGTCGAAACATTAGTGTGTTGGCCGATGAAACGCGACCGTATCTCCAAGGTGCGCGACTCACTGCGTGGGAACTTGCGCGCGACAAAGTTTCGGTCACCGTGATCACGGACAACATGGCGGGGCATATGATGGCGACCGGTGAGGTCGACCTTGTTGTCGTTGGTGCCGACCGCATTGCGGCGAACGGTGATGTTGCGAACAAGATCGGGACCTACAGCGTGGCCGTTCTCGCTGATGCTCACAACATTCCCTTTTACGTCGCTGCCCCTGTCAGTACCCTCGACTTTCAGACTCCGACCGGAGACGGGATTCCGATCGAAGAACGCTCCCGCGACGAGGTCGCCCTCTTGGGAGACCGAACCCTCGTGCCGCCGGGTGTCGCCGTTCGGCACCCCGCGTTTGACATCACGCCGGCGCGACTCGTGAGTGGAATCATCACCGAGCGCGGGCTCTGTCGAGCCCCGTACGAGACCACACTCTCCCTGGCTGCGCGTTTGCCCGGCCGTGCCGAAGAGCACGAAAATTAATTTCTACCCTGAGTTAGGGGTTCCTATCCGTCTGGAATCCAATGGCTTCGTTCGGGTTGGGCTGATATTGAACACAGTTTTCGACCATAGGCTTTGTCGGGCAACCCGTTTAGGGCCCGATGAACCGTCTTCTGTGCGCTCGAGAACCGCGATCTTGCGCAGATTTTAGGAAAAACGTTGACTGGGGGAGCACGACGAGTTCGTCGTCGCTCACGATGGCGACGAGGCCTTCGCACTTTAGAGCGAGAACAGCTCGGACCTCGTCAGTCTCGACGTTTCTCTGTCCAAGCTCGACGGCTTCGAAGTTGTCGAAAAGGCCCCAGCCGATGTGGGTTGCGGGGTGAATGCAGTGCCCGCCATTGTCTTGAGCGACTCGAGGATCTCTCCACATTATCAGGAATGCGAAGATTCCCTCGGCGTTGGCCTCTTGCGCGCGAAGCCGGTGCCTCTCGACCCGTGGCTCGGTTGCGTGTCGGAGCTGATCAAGCCGATGCGTCGGCAATCTTCGAACAAGCCATCGAACACGTGAAGCGAGGCGCGCCGCAATGGCGCCGGACCAGGAAAGGCGTCCTCTTCCTCGGTCTTCACTGCAAAGTGCTGGGGACCGTCAAAGCTGCGGAAAAAATTTTCAGCTGGCTCATGCAGATTAAGCCAGAGTGTATGGAAGCGCGACGAGAGCTCCGCCTGATCGACTTGCGACGGAAAAAACACAGGTTTGCTTGGCAGACCGTTGCGCCGGTCGCCGCGCCAATCTGTTAGTTTCTGCGGTCGCGCGTGGGCGGTTTGGCCAAGCGCGGGAACCCTGAACTCAGAGGAAGCGAAAATGGCTAGCAAGGCGCAAGGCGCCCTCACTGGCGAAGCGATCTGGATGGACGGCGAGTTCGTCAAGTGGGACGACGCCAACATTCACATCCTGACCCACACACTTCACTACGGTCTCGGCGTCTTCGAGGGCATCCGTTGCTATCGCACGGAAGACGGCCGCTCGGCTGTATTTCGACTATCCGAACATCTGCGACGCTTGTACGACTCCGCCAAGATTAATTTGATGGAGATCCCGTACGACATCGACGTGCTTACGGACGCGGTGCTCGAGTCGCTTCGGCGCAACAATCTTTCCGAAGGCTACATCCGCCCGCTCGTATATATCGGCGACGGCGCCATGGGGCTTCACCCGGGGGACAACGCGGTTCGTGTGTCGGTGATCGCTTGGGCATGGGGAAAGTATCTGGGCGAAGAAGGCATGGAGCGCGGCATCACCGCAAAGGTTTCGACGTTTAATCGACACTTTGTCAATTCGAAGATGACGAACGGCAAGACGTGTGGCGACTACGTGAACTCAATCCTCGCCAAGCGTGAAGCGCTGCTCGACGGTTATGACGAAGCCATCATGCTCGACCCACATGGCTTGGTGAGTGAAGCGACCGGCGAAAACATCTTCGTGGTGCGCAACGGCATCATTAGCACCCCGCCGCTTTACAGCATCCTCGACGGCATCACTCGTGCAGCCATGATCACGTTGGCGCGCGCCGAAGGCCTAGAAGTGGTCGAACGCCCGCTCACCCGGGACGATCTCTACATCGCCGACGAGATCTTCCTCACCGGTACGGCGGCCGAAGTGACGCCGGTCCGAGAACTCGATCACCGAACAATCGGTACTGGACGCCGCGGGCCGGTTGCTGAGAAGCTCCAAAAAGCCTTTTTTGACGCGGTCGCCGGAAAGCGACCCGAGTCGCAGGGGTGGCTCACGTACGTCTGAAATCAAGAATCGGATAAATATCGAGAAATCGGCTCATTTTCCAATGTGCGTGATACAGCGTGATACATTGAGTCACGTCTGGCTCTCACGCGCTCGGGAAGGTGAAATATCATGACCGATCATCGGAAAAACAGCGGGTCGGGCGACGAAACCCGATTCGGACGAGAGCAAAGTGGCTCGTCCGGCAGCGAAGGCGGACCTCGCCAGCACCGCTCTACCCGCCACCATGGTCGCCGCAAAGAACGCGTCCTCCACACTCGGATCTCCGAGCAGCTTTCGGAGGACATTCGTCAGCTGGCAGACGATCTTCGACTCCCGGTTTCGAACCTCGTGCGAAACGTTCTAGAAGAGGTCTTCACCGTTGTCGAGAACGTCTCGGACGACGTCGGTGACTTCTTCGAAGACGTCGTCGAAGAAGCGGATGGGATACGCGAACGAATTCGCAAACAGCAGGAGACCGCCTGCGAATCGTCGCGAGAAGAGCGGAAACAGCGACGCCGGGGCCGCAGAGCAGCGCCGAAAGGCCGAGGTGAGGACGGACCGCAACAGCCACCGGAGCCCCCTTCTGGGGCGTCTCAGGACGACGTCTTAGGTTGGCAGCCGATCTTGCTGAACCAACCCCAGCAATGTGGCCGGTGTAATCACACGCTTGGCGCCGGCGACAACGCCATGATGGGTGTTTCGGCCACAGGTGCACGAAGCCAGATCGTGTGCCCGGGGTGCGCAGCCGAAAATTGAAGCACCCAGGTCGTTTCGTGAAATTCCGATCAGCCCGCGATTCTTGCGGGCTGATTTTCGTTCAACTGCCGGGCGTTCTCCACCGATAAATCCGTGACCACGCGATTCATTAGACGCGTGTCCGGAGACCGTAATGCCCCACAACATGACCGCCACATTTCGCGAGTACATGATCCTCGAGCGTCGCCGCTCGAGTGAGCAGGACATCAGCATCGCAGAATATCAGCGCTGGCTGCAGCTCAAGCGAATCTTGAATCGCCACTTACAACCGGGCGTTCTCGATGCCCATGAAGACCGGCGAGAGTCGGTCCGCATCCCGTCACGGCTGCGCGTTGGCTTTCAATCCTATGGCGACATTCGCGAATCGCTCATGACAAATTTCTCCCGTGGCGGCGTATTCGTCGCGACGCCCGAGCCACTCGCAATGAACTCGCTCTTGGAACTGCGTCTGAGCATCGAGGAGTCGGGAAAAGAGCTCGACGTGCAGGGTGAAGTCGCGTCGCTGAACACCGGGCCTGGGTTGACCTCAGAAGAGTTCGGCATGGGAATCCGGTTCGTAAGACTCACCGAAGCCCAAGCCAAAGCCATCGACGAAATGTACGAGCTATCGCTTCGTCAAGCGATTTCGCGCTGATCGGGTGCAACCTCGGACCGGATCGCCCTAACTCTCGCGGGTAGGCAGATCGATTTGCGATTCGTCCGGGTCAGGGCGAAATAAGATCGCCATATGGCCGACGAGCCCACACAAATATGCGCTGCTCCGTTTCGCAAGCTCTGCCGCGAGGGCCTTTTTTCCTTCGGCGCCTGGCAATTTTACTTTCACGAGTTCGTGGTCAGCCAGGGCAGCGTCGAGGGCCGCTACGACCGCGTCGCTAACACCGGCATCGCCGACGAAAACGATCGGTTTGCGAGAGTGAGCGAGCTTGCGCAGGTGGCGCCGCTGAAATCCGGCGAGATCTTTCTTTGAGGGGGGCATGGTGGGGCGACCCTAGCACTCTCTCACGGGCCACAAGGACTTGCCGGGCAATTGCGTCCCAGTACAAGCCTTCGCCCTAGAAGCGACTTGCCGATTCCGGCGCGAGCGACTCAACGCATTTAACCGGTGTGCCGATAACTCCCGCGATGAGTACAAAACAAGCCATGCCGCTTTTGGGCCGTCTCGCGATTCAATGCAAGATGATCACGATGGAGCAGCTTCAGTTGGCGACCGGTGAACAGGGCCGCGATCCCGAACGCCGACTCGGCGAAATTCTTGTTAACCTTGGTTTCGTCGACGCCGCGCAGATTCAAAAACTGAAAAAACTGCAGCGCGACCTTGTGGTCAAGCATCGCGCAAAGCAAGCCGCGAGTGGGAGAACAGTTCCAGAGCGCCCGCAGCCCAAGGTCGACAAAGCGACCCCGGATGCCGGGAGCACGGTCGATCGTCCCTTCGCGCGTAGCGTTGAAATGGCCCAGGCTGCGAAAGCACCCGTTGCGGAAGCACCGGACAAGCCGGTTGGCGCGAAGCCGTCTGCGCCCGCGCCGCAAACGACTGTCCCGACGCGATCTGCGCCGCAAGCACCGCGGCCGCTAGCCGGGCAAGCCGAACCTCCGAAGCCAGTCGCAGAGCAACAGTCGTCGGCTGCTCCGGTTGATCTCGCACTCAACAAGGGCCATCTCAACCTTTCGATCGTCGAGGCCACGCCCGAAAACAACGAAGTGCTCCACGCTCTTCTGCGAGACGCGGTGACGCACGGCGCGAGTGACATTCATCTCCACTCGGGTGCGCCGGTGCGCAGGCGGATCAACGGTGCCTTTCAGGACGCGACCGGCAGCACGGTAACCCTGGAGGAAGTAGAAGCGCTCGTGAGTGCCACCTTGACTCCCGAACAGCGCACCGAGCTATGCGAGTACGGTGAGCTGGATCTTTGTTATGACGTCGCCGGTGTTGGCCGTTTTCGCTGCAACATTTACCGACAGCAACGGGGCTTCGACGCGGTCTACCGTTCGATCCCTGAAGACCCGCCAACTCTCGAATCCCTAGGCCTGCCGAGTGCGCTCGCAAAGCACACCAACTATCACCAGGGCATGGTGCTCGTTACGGGCCCGGCGGGTTGCGGCAAGTCGTCGACAATGGCCGCACTCGTCAACCTGATCAACGAAGAGCGCGACGAACATATTCTCACGATCGAAGATCCGATTGAATATGTTCACCCATCCAAGCGCTGTCTTGTTAATCAACGACACGCCGGTCGACACACCGACAGCTTTGCTCGCGCATTGCGTGGCGCATTGCGTGAGGACCCCGACGTTATCGTCATCGGTGAGCTGCGCGACTTGGAAACGATCTCGCTTGCGATGACCGCAGCGGAAACGGGCCACTTCGTGCTGGCCACTTTGCATACGTCCAACGCGGTTCGAACGGTGAGCCGCATGATCGGGGCGTTCCCGTCCAACCAACAGGGCCAGGTGCGTACGATGCTTTCGGAGTCGCTTCGTTGCGTGATCAGCCAGCGGTTGGTGGTTGCTGCAGACGGCAGCGGTCGCATTCCCGCACTCGAATTGCTGGTGATCAACAAGGCAATTGGGAATTTGATCCGCGACGAAAAGACGATTCAGATTCGCTCGGCGATTCAAACGGGTGCAGCCCATGGCATGTGTCTGCTTGAACAGTCGCTAAACGAGATGGTTCGCGCGGGTCAGATCACTCGCGACGAGGCACTTCGGATCGCTGAAGACAAGAAGCTCATCACCGCCTGATTTACCGGGCCGGGTTTCGAACTTGTTCAGTACGGGAGCAACATGGCGCAGCTCGACGAAATGCTTATCTACTTGAAAGACAACGACGGATCCGATCTGCACCTCGCTGCGGGACTCGTGCCGCGTGTTCGCGCAAAGGGAAAGATCAGGGAAATCGAAGGGAGGGAAGTCCTGACCGACGCCCGCCTCCGCGAATTGCTGCAAGAGGTCGCGAGCCCGAAGCACTGGCGAGAGTATACCGACGCCCAGGACGTCGATTTTGCGTACGGCCTGCAAGGCGTGGCGCGTTATCGTGCGAACTATTTCGTGCAACAAAACGGCGCAGGTGCTGTGTTCCGCATTATTCCAGAAGAAATTATTTCGATTGAGAAGCTGAAGCTCAGCCAGGCGATCGAAGACTTGGCCGAACTCGAAAGTGGTCTCGTGCTCGTCACCGGCCCCACCGGCTCGGGGAAGTCGACCACGCTGGCGGCCATCATCGATAAAATTAACCGCACGACATCGAAGCACATCGTTACGATTGAAGACCCAGTCGAATTCGTGCATCAGAATCACAAATGCGTGTTTTCTCATCGTGAGGTCGGGCTCCACACCCAAGGGTTCGGTCCTGCGCTTCGCTCCGCAATTCGTCAGGATGCCGACGTCATTCTCGTGGGCGAAATGCGCGAAATGGAGACGATCGCACTCGCCATTACGGCGGCCGAAATGGGCATGTTGGTATTCGGCACCTTGCACACCAACAACGCCGCGAAGACGATCGATCGCATCATTGATGCCTTTCCCGCTGAAGAGCAGAACATGGTGCGAATGAGTCTTTCAGAGTCGCTTGCCGGTATCGTTTCGCAGCTTTTGCTGCCGACTCTCGCCGGCAAGGGCCGTGTTGCCTGCAATGAAATCTTGCTCAGAACGCCGGGGCTCCCGAACGTGATCCGCGAGGGCAACACGCAAATGCTCTACTCGATCATGCAAGCGGGCAAGAAAGAAGGCATGCAGGCGATGGACGACGTCCTCTTCGCGCGCGCGCAACAAGGCACGATCTCCGAGCGGGATGCCTACATGAAGGCAACGGACAAAGCGCGCTTCGAAGCGCTTCTCAGCTAGCCGCCCAGTCTGCTTCGCCGCGCACTTGGCTTCGTCGCGCACTTCGTGGTTTCGTCGGAAGCTTTCCGTTCTTTGCTGACATTCCAGATGACTGGGGCCCCGCGCCTCCCCAAGAAATTGCTAGCGTGTTCAGTCGTCGAGTCCTTTCGTCAAGCGGCATTGCGGTCTCCTCTGCTTGCCCATGTCTACGCCGGGGATTCGATGCCTGCATGCTTGTGTGTGCAACC
>JASDVE010000227.1:0-4184 GCA_041891195.1 Myxococcota bacterium
ATCACAACTCGACATGTATCTCCGATGACAAAGGACGTGGTCAACGAACACAGCCGACTTGCCCGCGATTCCAGCCACGTGAGCCACTTTGTCACTAAAAAAACCGGCAATCGTTTCACTGACAAACTGACGCTCGATCCCGATCTCTTCTGCGAAGATCGAGTCGACCTCGGCGTTCAAGTTTCCGAGGACATCCGCTGCGAGCAAGTCCTCGATGATGACGGCACCGTCGCGATCGAGAATTTCGAGCATTTCTTCGTCGGTTGCGTGGGAGGGTACTGAACTAACGGATGCGGACATCAAAGCTCCTCTTTCTTCTGATTGCTTCGTCGACGGTGGTTCTCTGAGAACATCCTATAGAATATCAACTCTGTCGCTGGCTGAGTTTTTTCAGGCTGCGAAAGTGGCGGCTGTTCCACAAGCAAAAGAACATCGCGACGGAGCGAAACCCGCGTGACGAAAACGCACACCGATCAAGCAGCCCTCGACAAAGTGGACTTCGCCCTCGACTCCATGCCGGGGCAGCGTCTCCACGATGTGCTCCATGCTTACCGCGCACGAGGTCCGGTGCAGCCAACGCGATTCCTAACCATCCCGTCATTCGTAATCACCGGACATGCCGCCCTACTCGAAGCTTTCAAAGATGTCGCACGTTTCCCGCCCCACCTCATGTACCAGGCCACGATCGAAAAGGCCGCGGGCAAGACGTTCATTTCGATGGAAGAACCACAGCACCTTTTGTTTCGAAAGCTCGCCACACCCGCGTTCCGCTCTCGCGCAGTCGCGAGCTATGAAGAAACCGGCCTACGAGAACTGGCGCTCGAGCTTGTCGAGAAAATCGATGCAAGCCGCGAGTTCGACCTGATGCCCTCCTTCGTCTCTCGCTTCCCATACTTGGTGATCACGCGACTGCTTGGGTTGCCCCGTGATCGAGAGGATGAGTTTCATGAGTGGGCACTGCAAATGTTGCAAATCGGTCAAGACCCCGAAGCCGCGACCCGCGCAGGCGAAGAACTCACCAGCTTTCTTGCACCCGTCGTCGAAGCCAGGCGCCACGCGCCACGCAACGACGTGATCAGCGAGTTATTGGCCGCCAACGTCGAGGGCCGCGCGCTCACCGACGAAGAGATCTACAGCCACGTTCGCCTCCTGTTTCCCACGGGCGGCGAGACCACGCACGGATCGCTCGGCAACTTGCTCTATGCGCTGCTCAGCCACGAAGGCTCATGGCGTCGCGTCGGCAATGACCGCAGCCTCATTCCAGGTGCGGTTGACGAGGGCCTGCGATGGGAAACCTCGATCGCGGTGTTGCCGCGGCTTTCATGCGGGAAAGACATTGAATTTTGCGGAGTCGACATTCCCGCCAACTCCTGGGTGTTGTTTGCGATCGCCGGCGCGAACCATGACCCGGCGGTCTTCGAAAACCCCGATGCATTCGAAATCGGTCGCAGTACACAAGACGCCCTTACCTTCGGTCGCGGCGTAAAGGCTTGCCCGGGGATGCATCTCACTCGCCGCAACATGTCCGTGGCGCTCGACGTTTTATTGGACCGCTTCCCGACTCTTAAGCTCGTTGCCCCCGACACCGCGATCCCCGAGCGCAGCACGTTGCGATGTCCAACAACGCTGCGCGTCAGCGTCTAGACTGGCACCGTGCGAGGGTCGCCTTACGCCTACTGAAAAACAGGAGCTCAGCATGAAAAAACTTCGCGTGGTTCAATGGTCGACAGGCGGTTGCGGCTCGATCGCAGTCCGCACACTGCACGATCGAGAAGACATTGATCTCGTCGGCGTCTGGGTCCACAACCCCGACAAAGTCGGTCACGATGCGGGCGAACTTTCGGGGATCGCCCCAATTGGCCTGGCCACAACAAACGACATCGAAGCCCTGATCGCCCTTGGCCCCGATTGCGTGTCTTACACGGCAAGCGGAGAATCGCGACCGAAAGAATGCATCGAAGACTACTGCCGGATTCTGGCGGCGGGCATCAACGTCGTCACTACGTCGGTTCCCGGGCTGGTGCACCCGCCCGGCTTCGACGCCAACCACGTTGCCGCGATTGAAGCGGCTTGCAAGAAAGGCGGCGCGACCCTGTACGCGTCCGGAATCGAGCCCGGGTTTGCAGGCGATCATTTGGTGCTTTCCCTCACCAGCTTGTCGCACCGCATCAACAGCATCCGCACCCAAGAAATTTTCGGCTACGAAGATTATCCAGTGCCGTTCACCATTTTTGAAGTGTTTGGCTTCGGCAAACCACCTGAACATCGATGTTTGATGGAGATTCCAGGCGTTCAAGCTTCGGCCTGGGCACCACCGGTTCAGATGGTGGCCGACCATCTGGGCGCCGAACTCGACGAGATCCGAGAGACCTACGAAAAGCGCACGACTGACCGTCAACTCACAGTCGCAGCAGGCACCATCGAACCGGGCACGGTTGCCGCCGTGCGCTTCGAAACCATCGGCGTCGTAGACGGACGCGACGCCATCGTGATCGAACACATTAATCGACTTGCGCCAGACATCGCCCCAGAATGGCCGACCGCACCCCGCGACGGAACCTACCGGCTACTCGTCGACGGTGACCCGAGCTTCCAATGTGAGCTCACCCTTGGAAACGATGCCGACTACAGTGCGCAAGGCATGGTCGCGACGACCATGCGAATCGTGAACGCCATCCCCTCGGTGTGTTCGTCTGCCCCCGGCATTGTGACGGCGACTGATCTCCCACTCACCCTTCCGCGCAACCCATTTGCGCGCTCCTAAATCTGGATGTTCAAATGACAGCCGTTTCTAATCCCACCCCCGACTCGTCCGACTCAACTAGGTAGTCACAACACGATGCGATCGCGCGCGACGGCTACGTAATCCTCGAATCCATGCTTAACCGCGAGCAGCTCGCTCGCGTTCGAATTCAGCCATCAGCACTGCGAACCTTGGGCGAGCCCAAATGAGCTCTTCAGCCTGTCCGTCTCGCGAGACTGCGTGATCGAAATGTCACTTCGCTTGAAGTGATTACTAGGCTACTCGAAGCGAACTACCGGAATTCTCTGGGCACCGATGACGAGGCGATTGCACGGAGCGAAAAACCCGAGCCAGGCCCGTAGGCGCGCTGGCCACACGCCTCCAACCGCAGTTTTGCTCAATCAAACAATCGGCTACCGTGGCATGACTTTTATATAGCGATTGACTCCTCAAAAGCCGGAAATTCGACAACTTCAACGATGTCGACGCCTTCTTGCAACAATTTCGTAGTTTCTTGCAACTTTTGCGTCCTCCGGAGTGGAAAATCGTCTGCAGACGGTGTACCTGAGCAGCCAAGGACCCTTGAATTCGGGCGGTTTAGCGCTGGAGCCTTCGGCACATACCAACCGCAAACGGGGGCGCACCCCTACTAATTTTCCCGTAATTATTGCCTCGGGAAGTCGGGAATCGGCAAATGAGCCCAGCAAAAACGAAGAAGAACGCAAAGGCCAAGGCCAACAAACGGCCTGTTCGCGCCACCGCGAAGAAATCAGCAAATAAGAAGGCCAAGAAGCCTGCGGCGAAGAAAAAGACTGCAGCCAAAAAGAAGGCCACCGCTAAGAAATCGAGCCGCGTGACCAAGGACGCCGCAGCCAAAAAGAAGGCCGCGGCTAAGAAATCGAGCCGCGCGTCCAAGAACGCCACAGTCAAGAAAAAAGCTGCAGCGAAAAAGAAGGCCGCAGCTAAGAAATCCAGCCACGCGACCAAGGACGCCGCAGCCAAGAAGAAAGCTGCAGCGAAAAAGAAGGCCGCAGCAGGTAAGAAGAAAGCGGTCGCCGCAGAAGCCAAAAAGAAAAAGGCCGCGGCCGCGAAAAAGAAAGCAGCTACGAAGAAAAAAGCAGCGGCAATCAAAAAGGTCGCCCTAAAGAAAAAGAAGGCAATCGCAAAGAAGAAGGCCGAAGCCAAGAAGAAGGCCGCGTCCATCGAAGCGAAGCGAAAGGCCGCAGCAAAGAAGGAAGCTACGGCCCGCAAGGCCGCCGAGGCCAAGGCGAAGGCAGAAGCCAAGGCAAAGGCCAAGCTTGAAAAAGAAGCCGCCGCGCAGAAGGCCGCCGAAGAGAAGGCCCTCGCGGCCGCCATTGCCCGACGTGGCAAGGCGAAGCCGAGCGGTCCTCAGCACCCCAAGCTTGGTTACAAGTGGGAATGCTTTAACTGCACCGCGAAG
>JASDVE010000228.1:0-14175 GCA_041891195.1 Myxococcota bacterium
CGCCCGTAGCGCTCGGGTTTCTCGCAAGCCTCGACATCGTTCTGATGATCGTGATGCTCGCGCTCGTGTACCGAACTTACGGGTTTGGCCCCACGTGTCTGGCGCTCGCGATTTCGGGCTTTGGTTTTGGCTGGCGCTATCTCTACATCGGCTCGTTCCTACGTCTCGACTGGTTGGCGACGAGCATCATGGGCGTTTGCATGCTGAAGCGCGAGCGGTATGCCACAGCGGGTGCGTTGATCGGTTACGCCGCGGCAGTGCGCGTGTTCCCGATCGTGCTGCTCTTGGGTCCGGGGCTGCTGGCTTTGAAAGCCTGGTCCTCAGGCGAGCGACCAACCTGGCCATTTCGGATCGCCGCGGGACTGATTGCCATCCTCTGCATCGGTTTCGTGGGTGGGAGCATGACGGGCAGAGGGGTGTCGGCTTGGAGCGAGTTTGCCCATGACATCCAAGTGCACCGCAAAACTTGGGGGACGAATCAGGTTGGGATGGACACCCTATTCGTAAGTGGTCCCGCCTTCCTCATGTTGAACCTCAACGACGAAGCCCCACAGCGGCGCACCCGCGAAGAAGTAAACGCACGCCTTGATGAGCAGGTCGTGGGCCGGCTGCTGCTCTCCGGAAGCATGCTCGTTTTGTTCGTGCTCGCCGTGTGGAGCAGCTCAATCGCGGAAGCCGCAGCGCTTGGCATCGCGGCGATCTTCGCCCTCACTCCAGCTTCTTCTTACTACTGGATTATGGCCGTCGCAGTCACACTTCGGCGCACCGCTTGGACTCCGATCGCAGTGCTCGGACTTTCGACAGCGATCTATTGGATCGCCACCCGCTTCGCCTCGGTGGACTATCACCCGTTTATCTATTCGCTGTTCGCGTACGGGCTTGCCGCGATCTTCTTTGCTTGGTTGATACCGGGTGCGGTGAAGACGATTCGCGAGTTTCGGCGGCGGTAAGGCGGGACGAGTCTTCACACCGTCGGACTGTTGTATCAGCCTCGTGTTCAAAGAAGAAAAAGGCAGCCCCACCCCATCGGGGTGAAGCTGCCTTTTCTGTTCGCTCTCGGTCTATTGAAAAACCGCGCCTACCTAACTACAGGCTCTCTAATTCCATTTCGGCTTCTGAATCTGAATCAGCCGGGTCTTCATCAACGGGCGCAATGGCTCTTGGTGCGCGGTGCTCTTTGCGTTTTGCGCGCATGGAGCGGACCTGTTGTTTGAAGCTTTCGAGCGCGTCGTGGAGCGCGCGTTCGAGTTTCGGGCCGGTGCGAGTCGCGACAATTTCTTGTCCGCGGGCCTCGCAGGTGATGCGGACTTCGTGGTCCGTGTGGCCCTTGTGTTTGGATGGGTTTCCCGAGATTCTGACGTCGATCAAGTCGTTGTGACCTTGGTCCGCAAGAGCGCGAATCCGCTCTTCTATTTGCGTCTTCTGTTCGTTGCCTACCCACTTTGCCTGGTGCCAATGTATCTGCAAGTTTTTTCCTTTCTCAATGAAAGTACGTTTCGTTGGATTGAAACTGGCTTGCTTGCGTCGTTCTAACGTTTGTTGCTGTTCATCAACGTACGTCGTCTTCTGCTTTTCGTGCGTTACCCCTCAATGCTTAATCGATAATGAACATCGTTTTTACGTGCTGCGCAATGTCGTAGTCGATGTGCGTATTTGTGCGGTGCTTCACTCCACTTGTATTCTATTGGTCACCACGGCCCGGCGATTGGTGCGCACTTCCTTTGCTGTGACGCATCAATTGCACTTACTCGTCATCGAATAATTGGGGATCGCGATCTCGTTCTTGGCCTTCCATATAAAGGTTGCTCAACTTCTCCGCGCTCACGCTTAGAAATAAGGCCTCGGCGGTCGCGGTCAAGCGGTCGTCGGCAAATACTTTGCCGCTCGTGTAAATTTTGCGGCCGTCGACGCGGTCGAGTTGGGCTTTGAAATGCAAGTTGGTGTGAAGGGGCGTCGGACGCTTGTAGTCGATCGTGAGGCGCGCGGTCATGCCCGGGTTTCCCGTGAGCGAATTGACGAAGCCCAACACTTCGTCAAATGCTGCAGAAACGAACCCGCCGTGTACGCAGGCGGGTGGCCCTTCGAAGGCCGAACCGAAAACTGCGCTTCCCTCAACCGTCATGTTGTGGCGGTCGGCGACAAGCGAAATGGGCGGGGAAAGTGGGTTCGCGAGCCCGATAAGCGGGCTGTGATCGAAGAACGCGGCGGCGTCTCCGGACACCGCGGTTTCTGCCCAGCCCTCATATTTGGCGCCTTTTGGGTATTCGGACAGTCGCTTGGAATATCGCTCGAGCGCATTGGCAGCTTCGGCGAGGTCCTCTTCGGGAGCGTCTATTTCGACCAGGCGCGCGATCACTTCGCGCATCGCCTTGGCGAGCCTTCGACGTTCCGCCCAGGCGCCGGTCGCGTTCATCGAACTCGCGTCCCAGTGGGTGAAGCGTCGAACTAATTCGTTATCGCTGCTCAAAATACACTTCCCTGCTTGACGCCGTCTGCGACACATCTTCTGTCGAACTTCCGTTGATTCTGACCGTGTCGTTTACGCCGAACCACGCGTGGAGAGTAGTTCAGCGCGGGTGGGGTCGCGATGACGCGGGCTAATGCGTTCAGCAGGCCAAAAAATTCTCAGAAAAATGTGAAAACCAAGCACTCAATGACCGGTTCTGTCACGGCGGACCGCTTTTATGAGACAAGCGGGTACTCGACCCCCAAACCCGCAGACTTTCCGAGGCGCTTTCAACTGCGGAAGGCGCCTCGGAGAGCACCATAAAAGCGCGCAACTTCAGCGCGGCGCGAATGCAGCAGCACAAACTGCAACAAGAACAGCACGAAATCGGGCAAAAATAGCCGGCGAGAAAATGAATCATTGAAGCAACGTTCGCGAGCAACTCGCAAAAATGGCGAACACCGATTCGTTGGTTCTCGTTTTAAAGCTGAAGCTGAAGCTGAAGCCGAAGCTGGAAAAAGAAGACCGGATACAGAATCCAGAATCCAAAATTTAGAAGCAGAAAGCAGAAAGCAGAAAGCCGAACACAGAACACAGAACACAGAAAACCTGAAAGGAAAAACTTCAAATGAGAACGTCCACAACCGCCGCGACAATCACCGCACCTCGTGTTTCGATGCAGCCTTTGAGTCCACCCTGCGAGCTTTGTGGCAGTTGTTCAGTATTCACTGACGAAGTGACGAGTCCTGTTCCCCGGATGGAGTCGATGTTTCTCAACGAAAGCAAGCGCTGTCACCATCGCTGGACAGCCGCAGTCGCAGCCCCGCAGATTACGGCCCAACCCGATCGCTCGATGCTTCGGGCCCGAACGGCCGCGGTACGGGTGAGGCTTTCCACGACTCCGGCCGTCGGCCAGGCACCGGCGAAAACCCCCGCGGTTCGCTCCGCCTCTCTCTCCGTCCCCGTCCCCGTCCCCGTCTCCGTCTCGGCCCCCGTCTTGGTCTCGGCCCCCGCCCCCGTCTCCGTCTCCGCCCCCGCCACCGCCACCGCCCCCGCCGCGGCGTAGCGTGAAGTTACCCGCTGTCGGGAGGTCGCGTTGGCTTCGTGATATGCTCGCTTTATGCGGCTCGTTCTTTACACAGGCAAGGGGGGAGTGGGGAAGACGACGACCGCAGCTGCAACGGCGATCCACGCTGCGAAATCAGGGAAACGAACACTGCTGCTTTCCGCCGACGCATCCCACAGCTTGTCCGATGTGCTGGGGCGGCGAGTCGGCGCTTCTTCGGTAGAAATCATTCCCAACCTCACAGCAATTGAGGTTGACGCCCATGCCGAAATCAAGCGGCACTGGGGCAAGGTCCACGATTTTCTCGTTTCGCTGTTTGAGCACCAAGGCATCGACGGGGTTCTGGCCGAAGAGTTGGCGTTGTTGCCCGGCGCAGAAGAGATCACGACCCTGTTCGCTGTCGACGAGTTTGCGCGATCGGGCGACTACGACTTCGCGGTTGTTGATTGCGCGCCCACGGACACAACGCTTCGCCTACTGACCCTACCAGAGGTCGCGCACAAGAGCGTTCGTCTGCTGCTCAAGATCCAACGCTCGCTCGCAAAGGTGATGACTCCCCTCGCGAAAGGCATGGTGAGCGCGCCGCTCCCCGACGCCGCGGTGTTTGCCGAACTCGAAGCGCTGCTTTACGCCAAGTTGCGGGGGCTGCGCGAACGCATCGTTGCGGAAGACACCACTGTTCGGCTTGTCGTGACGACCGAAAAAATGGTGATCGAAGAAGCGCGGCGTGCGTTCACCGACCTTTGCTTGTTCGGGCTGCGGTGTGACGCTGTCGTGATCAATCGTTTGCTGCCCGAAGCCGCGCTGCGCGAACCCTTTTATCGCGAATGGGGCGACGTGCAAAAGGACCGCACCGTTTCGATTGCCGAAGCCTTCGCACCCCTGCGGATTCTCAGTGGCGTGCTCCAGCGTGAAGAGGTCGTCGGTGCCACTGCACTTGCCGAGCATGGACGTGATCTGTTTTCGGACTGCGAGCCCGACGCGTTGCTCGCGAGCGTGGAACCGATTTCGTTTCACCGAAAAGGTGACCAGTACTCGGTCACGATCCCGTTGCCTGGCGCGGATCTCGGTGCGCTCAACATCGCCAAAGTAGAAGGGGACCTGTTGGTGAAGAGCGCGTCGATGAACCGGGCGCTCAAGCTGCCGCGTCGCATGGCACTTCTGGACTTGAGCGAAGCCCATTTTCGCGACGGCGTATTATCGGTCTTCTTTCGTGTCTCACCGGTGGGCTCGGCCGGCACACCACAAGGCAATACCTAATCCGTGCGCGTCCTTCTACATATGGGAAAGGGCGGTGTCGGGAAGACGACTCTTTCCCTTGCCACCGCGATGGCAGCTGCGCGTTCTGGACACCGGGTTTTCGTACTTTCGACCGACGTCGCGCATAGCTTGGGCGACGCATTGGGTCGGCCTGTTGGACCCAAGCCTGTCGAAATTGCTGAACGCGTCGTTGCCCGCGAAGTCGGGGCGCTTGACGAGCTGGCCCAGTCGTGGACCGAGATTCAGAGCTGGTTGCGGGAGCTTTTGCGAGATGAAGCCGGCGAGATGGTCGTCGAGGAACTGCTGGTGTTTCCAGGGCTGGAAGAGCTGCTTGCACTGCGCGCGATATGCGAAGTTGAAGCGACCGGGGACTACGACGTATGCATCGTTGATTGCGCGCCAACGGGCGCTGCGCTGCGGATGCTTCGCTTCCCCGACGCCCTCGAAGTCTTCATGCAGAATTTCTTTTCTCTCGAGCGTGCGGGCGCAAAGTTGTTGCGGCCGCTACTCGGCGGTACCAAGGCAGGGCGCTTGCTACCCAGCGAAGCCTTCTTTCAAGCGTTCGAGCGGTTGTACGAAGACGTGCGCCGGGTGCGCGCCATTTTGATGGACAACGAACGCACGACAGCGCGGCTTGTTCTCAACCCGACGCAGGTGGTGATTGCCGAAGCGCGTCGTACGTTTGCGTACTTGGGGCTTTACGGGATCGCGACGGACGCAGTCTTGATCAACCGCGTACTGCCAGAAGAAGCGGCGTCGGGCTATTTCGAGCGTTGGTCCGAACGCGAAGGAGCCGGGCTCGACGAAATCGCGGCATCGTTCCCCGTGCCGCAGTTCACCGCACCCCTTCAGAATCGCGAAGTCATCGGGACCCACGCATTAGATCAGCTGGCAGAGCAAACCTTTGCGCGTACTGATCCGGCCGAAGTGTTGATGCACTCGCGTCCGTTTCGAATGCGAAAGGTCGGCACTGAAACGTCCATCGAAATTGATCTTCCCGGGATCGACAAAGAGGAGATCGACCTCCAAAATACCGGAGATGAACTCCATCTCCGGGTCCGAGACGTTAGCCGTCGCATCGGGCTGCCCCGCAGCGTCGTCGGGCGCGAGATTGCGGGTTCGCGTTTCTCGCGCGGGGTTCTTTACGTCCGCTTCTGTCCCTGACCCGGGGTGGTGGGCCCGGTGAGGTCACCGCAAAGACAACCCGCACTGCTCCTATCAAGTTCTTGACAGAACCCCTATCAAATTGTTCGACTCGCCCATTCTGGCGTGGTAGCTTGGTTGCCGTTCCGAGGCGGAATGCTCTAATGACTTGGGCTGCGTGGTTTTGGCATCAAGAGACCAGTGCTGGCTCACGGCGAGGCCCCAATTTTGGAAGTTGCCGTTGCGCTTGATATTCTCTGATTTCGCCCCCCCGGAAAACAGTTCATTCCGAGTTAAAGCCACACCCCCCCGACCCGAAAAGAAATGTGCAAGTTCTTGAATCGGAGCCCGGAAGGTCGGAAGAAATCGCATGTTTCATCATGCGCAGAGAATGTGCGTGTCCGCCGCAACGGTTGTTGTGGCACTCGGCGCGGATAATCACTGAGAACTCAGGGGTCGCTATCGAAATGGATACTCATTCCACAAACCGACGAGCAATCGCTCGTGGCCATTCGGAAAAAAGGGGACGTTCGTGTACAGCGAGCTTCCGCCTGATTACTTCGGTCTTTGCGATGGCTTTCTGCTCAGTGCCCACAGCGGCGATTGCGGCCGAAGTGGTGGACATGCGCCTGGGCAGACATCCAGCGTACACACGCGTTGTCTTTGAATTAAGCGGGCCTGCGGGTTACAGGCTCGAACAAGACACGCGCGAGGGCGGTAACACCGAACTCGTTGTGACTCTCGACGCGAGCGCGCATGACCAAGAGAAGTCGCTTCGCAACTCACTAGTGCAGGGCGTTTCTCTCACCGGCGACGGTGCAAAGTCGATTGCGCGAATTCAACTCAGAGGTGAGGGCCTTCGTGTCAAGGAAATGCTTCTCGGCAGCCCAGCGCGAATCGTCTTGGACGTGCTTGCACCGGCAGCGGCCACAGTCGGAAAGGTTGCAGCAAAGCCAGCGTCTAAAGCAAGCCCACCAAGCCCACCAAGCCCACGAAGTGCATCGACACTCGCGACAGCGCCGACGCATTCGATCGCTCCCCGGAATGGTTTGAAACCTGCGTCTTTGCAGCCTGTCGCTTCGATTAGCCGCAGCGCACCGTCGAAGCCTTCACGGATTACCACTCGCCCGGCTCCGACACCTGCCGCCCGACCCCCTTCTGGCCCGCAAGCGCCGCGCGCCTCAGTGTCAACTTCGGTTGCGCCGAAGCCCGCTGCAGCAAAGCCCGCGCCGGCGAAGGTGGCCAGCACGCCTCCGCCGCCGGCACGCAAAAAGCTTTCGCTTCCGGCAGCGCCTGCTGCGATTCCGCAGTCGAGTTCAGACTCGCTACTTACGCCGGTGAGCATGGGAGGCCTTGCGCTTCTCGGTCTCGTCGGTGGCGGTGCGTTCTTTATGATGCGCCGGCGCAGCGGCGACGAACCGGGCACCGACGATGTCGAAGCCGATTCGGAAGAAAACCCGTTCGACTCTTTGTCTGACGAGTTGACCGTCGCGGCTGAACCCGAAACGGGTAACGACGAAGCAAGCGAGATCCCGATGGCCACGCATGTGGACGATTCCTTCGCAGACGACTCGAACGTCGTCGACGAGTTTGCGTCCGGCGTGGAAGAAGCTTCGTACGCAGAAAACGATTCGGATGCCGACATTCCGGTTGCCAAGGTTGCAGCCGACTCGGGACCTGAGGAAGACCTTTTCGAGACTTCAATGACCGAATCGCTCAGTGTAGACAGTTACAAAGAGACGGGTACGGTTTCAGAAGCAGCCCAAAGCACCGCAATGCTTGGCAGCCAGCCTGCCGAAGCGGGGGGAGAGAACATGGACACCTTTACCGATACAGGGATGGACAGTGGGGTAGATGCAGGCATGCCGCCGATGGCAGGCGCTTCGGACAACTCCGAAGTGATGCGAATGTTGCGTGAATTCGAACAGCGGGTGTCGAGCCTCGAGTCAAAGCTCGAAGAAGTGACCGAAGCGAAGGAACGCCTTGAGCGTCAGGTTGCGGCCCAAACCGACGAGCTTCGCGTGCAGCGCGCAGCCATCGCACGCACTCAGCGGGCACTTCGCAACTTGAGCCGCCCAGACGATGAATCGCCGACCGAGCCCGCGCTTCGCGAGCCGAATCCCTAATCGCGATTCGCACGATCGAAAACCGAGCCCCCTTCCTCTTGCGAGGTTGGGGGCTCGGTGTTTTCGTGACGCGCGCGCCCTACGCCGCGCAGCCTCCTAGTGATTTGGATCGCTCAGCAACACGGCGCCGAGTGCACCACCAAACTCTGCGTGCGGGAGAAATACGGGTGTACGACCCATGGCCGTAGTCACTAGGCTCAAGATGTTGCGCACGAGTGGATTGTCACGCAGGGTCGAACCCGCGAAGACGATCTCTTGAACCTGACTCGCATACGACAGCCCGCCGCAAATGAGCCCGACGTTTTCGGCAACGAGCCCAACGACCGCGGCTGCGAGGTTTTCGGGGTCTTTGCCGCCGGGGCCCGCGATTCCGCTTCCTAGCTTCGCAAACGCCGAGGCCGTGGCTTTGCCCGCCAAGGGATTTTCGCCGGCGGGGTAGACGTCCTCCACTACGAGGTCCACTTCAGTTCGGTCACCGCGTGCGGCGAGTGCGCAGATCTCGTCAAAGTCGGTCGTGCCCAGCAGCGCACTCGACAGACCCAGCACCGTGCCGCCGCCGAGTGCCGTGCCACCAACCCGGTGCGTCGCGTCGCCGTCCATCAGTAAAACCGACGTACCCGTGCCGAGCGACACCAGCAGGTTGCGCGGTTCTTTGAGCAGGTTTTCGGCGTCGAGCAAATGGCGCGCACCCTTGCCCCAGCTTTCAAATTCGTTTTGCAGGGAGCTGATCCCCGCGAATCGCTCGCTGAGCGACGACGCACCTCCTCCCGTAAGCCCAACACGGGCGGGATTGAAGTCGGCAACGCGGTCGCCGACGCGGTCGATCTCGCGCGCGGGCAGCGACTCAAAATGGAGCGCGCCCGCCTCGTCGCGGAGTGCGAGTTTCGCCAGGGTTGCGCCCACGTCGACCCCGATCGCAGGCTTCATGTCTTTGGGCTCGCTGTGAACCACACCGCTCTCCAGTTCATCCATTTCATGGGCGCTCTTCGCGAGTGCCGCATAATATCTTTGCGAATCGATTAGTTACAATCGCCGTTGGATATCAACCGAGATGTATACCGCGTTTTACGGGCTTTTTGAGAAGCCCTTCTCTCTGAGCCCTGACCCTCGTTATCTGTTCTTTTCGGACGGCCACCGAGAGGCGCTTGCACACCTGCGTTACGGGATCGATCAAGGCGAAGGGTTCATCGCGGTCACGGGAGAAGTTGGCACCGGGAAGTCGACGCTGTGTCGCGCGTTGATCGAAGGCTTGGGCGACGAAACCGAACTCGCCTTCCTCTTTAACCCGCCGCGCTCGGCTACGGAACTCTTGCAAGCGATTGCCCACGAATTCGGCTTGGTCCCAGCTGGCCATCAGCGCCACGGGCTCAACGATCAACTGAATCAGTTTCTGGTTGACCGCAAACAACAGGGTCTTCGTGTCCTGTTGATCATCGACGAAGCGCAAAACCTCGATACCGACGTGCTTGAAGAAATTCGTCTGCTCTCCAATCTCGAAACGGCAAACAGCAAGTTGATCCAGATTGTTTTGCTCGGGCAGCCTGAGCTCGACCGTAAACTCGACAGCCGCGAGCTGCGCCAGTTGCGAGAGCGGATCAGCGTGCGTTGGTTTCTTGGGCCGTTGTCCCGGGAGGAAACTGGGGCGTATGTCGCCCATCGCCTAAAGGTTGCGGCCGGAGAAAAGCGAGACGTCTTTACCGCTGGAGCGTTGCGCGAGATCTTCCGTCGCTCTGGGGGAATCCCTCGGCGCATCAATTTGTTGGCTGACCGTTGTCTGCTTGCGGGGTTTGGTGCGAGTGAGCACCAAATCAGACGTGCGGTGGTTCGGCGCGCTGCTGCAGAAATTGAAGGCGGCCGTGCACCGCGTCGCCTCGGTGCGAGTTGGCTCAACCTGCGGATCGCGCTGGCCTCTGCCTTGTTTTTCGTCTCGGGTGCTGTTGGGGCTTGGGTTGGGCAGTCAGGTTCCATGGGAAGCTCAATGGATGACATTGGCTTGGATTCCGGCGCACAAGTGGTCGTTCCAATCGCTCCAATCGCTGCTGCCGAGACCCACACAACTGACGTCGGCAAGAAGAACATTGCAGGCCAAATTGCGACCGCGGACACGCAGCCGCCAATCCTGAACAGCATCCTCACGCCGAAAGGAAGCACGCCTGTTCGTGAAAGTGAAATTGGTGAGAGTGAAACCGTCTATGCAACGGACGGCGCCGACACCATCGATGCTCAGGATATACTCGCCGGAATCAAGGCCGTCGCTCCGGGCCCCGTCGGAAGCCGCGGCGACCGACTTCGCAACACCATCTTGCCAGGCAACTTCTTAGGTCGTTTGCTCGATAGCCAAGACGCAACCTCCGCGCGCGAAGCCGCGCTCGTGTCGATCTTCGAGGCCTACGCGATGCCGAGGGACTGGAATACAGCCTGGGAAGTGCCCACGAACGACGAAGAAACCGTCGCGCTGATCGAAAGTCGAGGGTTGCACGTATTGCGCGTAAGCGATGCGGATCTCGACGAGTTGCGGGAACTCAACCATCCGGTCCTCATGACGATACGTACCGAGCTGGGTGACACGAGAACGGTCGCGCTTCGTCAGTTGGGCACCAAACGCGCAACGTTCTTTGGGGTGATTGAAGAAGGGGCGCTTGAGGTGTCACTTTCGGAAGTCGAACATTTGTGGGACGGCGAGGCGTTGGTTGTGTGGGAACCGTTCGAAACGGTTCCGAATGTTCTGGTTCGTGGCCAGCGCGGCAACGGTGTGATCTGGCTGCAGCGCGTGCTCGGCGAACTCGGTGTTTATAGCGGCGCAGCGACCGGAACCTTCGACGAGTCAACCGAGCGTAGTGTTCGTATACTTCAAGCGGACGCCATGCTCGAACCCGACGGAGCGGTCGGCCCGCGAACTCAAATGGTGCTCTACGAAAAATTGCCACGGTACGACGTGCCGCGATTGAAATCGAAGGAAGGCTCGGGATGAGCACGATCATGAAGGCGCTTCGCAAAGTCGAAGATCAGAAGAAGGCCGAAGCCAACGCAAGCCAACCGGGTGAGCTCGAGCGGCAGATCGTGCAGGACGCCGAGCTTCCGCGGAAGAATCCCCCGAAGCGTGTCGCGGTCATCGTGGGCGCGGTTGTGTTGTCGGGACTCGCCGGGGTAGGGATGACGCTGGGTGCGTTGTCGCTTTTGCAGACGAACGGCGACGGCGTCGCGACTGCGAGCGAAGCGCCCGGACTGATTGCCGCGGGCCAGGCCGCAGTTGTTGCCGTGCCCGACGAACGCAACGAAGGAACGACGGTTGTTGTTGCCCAAGATGTGCTGAACAACATCAGTAACAGCAATAAGAACAACGCACGCGCAGGCGGCATCGAAATTGTTGCGGGATCTCAGAATGGGAAGGATGTCATCGTTGTAAATGCCGCGAGTGCGAGTGAGGCCCCCGGTGACGCTTCGGCGACACCCCCCCTGGTGACTGAGCCGGCCCCGGCGCGCATCATTGAAGACCCCGCTGCAATCGCACGCCTGAAAGCCCGCAGAGAAGCAAGATTTTCTCGCATGCCCCGGAAGACCGCGCAAGCGGCAACGGCGACACCAAGTGGGGAAGAGCCGATAGCCAAAATTGTGACTGCGACAGCGGACGTGACGCCCGCCCGCGCTCCAGTCATGGCGGTGAACATCCCTGACGAAACCACGGACACCGTCGTGCGCCATCAGCGCGCCGAGACAAAAGCGATCGAAGGTGAACTCGCCGCGGTTACGCCCATGCGGATCGGCGTCGCAGAGCCACACAACATCGTGCGCGAAGAAGTCGAAGTCGTGCAGCCCCAGGTAGTCTCAAGTGTCATCTCAAAGCTCGACGAACAAATGATCGACCACGAAGTCAGCCAAGACTCTCATCGCGTTGTCGTTGAAAGCTCAGACAACGAATTCGTAGAATTAGAAGTAGAAGTAGAAGCAGAAGTCGAAGCAGGGGAGAGCGTCAGCGATGACGTCATGAGTCCTGCGTCGAGCTTGCCCGAAGCCAACACCAACGAAGTTCCGCGGTTCGCCATCAGCGGAACAACTTGGCATCCGTATCGCCAACGCCGGACCGCAGATATTTCTGTAGAAACCGCCGGTGGAACTCGAACCGTCGAAGTACGCGAAGGTGAAATGTTCGGTTCGATGAAGGTGTCGGAGATCGGTCCAACAAGCATCACATTCTTGCACGAAGGCAAAGTGATCAAGCGTCGTATCGGAGCGGGGCTTCGTTAGGAGGCTGCGTGGCACTTAGGCTGCGAGAGTCGCCGGCGCATTCGGTGAATGACTGGCCGGGACGAGGTCGCGCTAGTGGATCGAGATCGTGCCGTTCGACGTGCGGAGTTTGATCAACGGCCCGCCTTCGCCAAACTTTCCGCGCACCCGTCCGGCACTCTCGGTGATGCCCGGATCTTCTGATCGGTCGTTTCGGATGACGCCGTTGTCTACCCGCACATCGACTTCGGCATCTACTGTCTCGGGCAAGTCGAGCATAATACGACCGTTGCTCGTTGAAAGCGTCACGCCCTCTTGATCAATTTGGGCGACCGATGCGCGAATAGATCCGTTTGACGTCATGGCATCGATTGCACCCGAATGGTCGTGGAGTTCGACGTTGCCATTGCTCGATCGTGCGGAGAGCTTGCCGCAGGTGTGCTTGCAACAGACCTTCGCGTTCGCGGCACTAACGACAAGGTCACCGACGACGTCTCGAATACTCACACTGCCGTTGCCCGAACGGGCTTGGACGTTGGCCCGCATCCCGCAGACGTTCACCTTGCCGTTCGACGACGAGACTTCGGTCTGAATCGAGTTCGGCATGCGGATCGCGAGGGCGACGCGCCCGTAGCGGTTCCACTTGCGCGGGATCTCGATGCCGATCTCAAGTGCGCCGTTTACTTCATCGGCCACGATGTTCATACTGCCCACCAATTCGCTCGCCGCATTGGGACATTCGGCGCGGGCTTGCTTGGTGGCTGTGACTTCGATGTCGTCTCGCTCTTCGCCGATAATCGACGTGCGTCCGTTGCCGTTGTGAACTTGCACAAGCTTGTTTGCGGGGATCGGGAGGTTGAGAATCTGTTCGCCATCCGCGCTTTCGCTCCACGGGATGCCCGAAACCAGGCTGCGGATAAACCCTTCGATGGGACCATGCGTGGGTCCCTCGCCCTGCGCCTCGCTCTTCCCGTGATCGTGATTTCCCACTACCCAAAGCTCCCATGGGCGCGTTGTCGGCCGCAACAGTGCAGACCGCTAGTGAAACGTTTTATCATCGTCCTTGCGCTTTCTCTCGCGTCGCTCTTCTTCGTGCACGGATCGCAGCTTCTGTCGCATTTGATACCGGCGCCACTTGACCTTCATGCTGGCAATTGTGGGAACACCGGGTGTTCGTCCTTCGCGGGCGAGATAAACCCAACCCACAACCACGCCACCGAGATGGCCAATGTGACTTAAACCCTGCTGTCACGAGCTGAACTCCATCAAGACAAGAAACGGAATCAGCCAGATGGCTTTGATCGGGATTGGCGGGAAAAGAAGTTGGATCGTACGGGTCGGCCACGTAAAGGAATAGGCAAGCAGGCAGCCCATCACGGCACCGGATGCGCCTAAGGTTCGGTAGCCAAACTCGGGCCCAGGAGGCGTGAGCCCCATAACCCAAGGGATCAGCGGGACGGTGGCGATTAAAACGCCCGCGCCAACACCGCAGGCGAGGTAGTAGCGGAGGAACCGTTCTTCACCCCAATGGAGCGCCATCTGGCTGCCGAACATCCAGAGGCTGAACATGTTGAACAAGATGTGCCATGGCCCGGTTGAGTGAAGCCACATGTAGGTGAAGGGGCGCCACAACTCAAAGTTGAACCAGACCGATGCCGGAGAAACGACACCCAGCTCGGTGACCGCGTGGCTCAGGTTCTGTCCTATGAAGACCACGCCATTGGCGATGATCAAATTCTTGATGATGTCGGGAGTAACCGGGGGCCCGAAGCCCATCTGACTACCACGGCCGTACACGTATACGCACTCCTGGTCGCTTAACTTGCCGAACCTTCAAAGTTGTCTCACACGGCGCTCGTAAATCTTACGATCAAGAGCTTAGAAGGAGACGACGGGTCTAAGGTTCAGGT